>CAWZYW010000395.1:0-3376 GCA_963966255.1 uncultured Salinispira sp.
ATTATAACCGGGATCAGTGGGCTGAACTTCCGTATGACCACAGACCAAAATTGCGATTTTTCGCCGGCTATTCGGGATGGGCTCCGGGGCAGCTGGAAGAGGAGATCAGCGCCGAAGCATGGGTAACCCATCCGGCCAGTGGAGATATCATTTTTGACCCGAATCCCGCTCAGGGCTGGAGAAACGCATTGCGGAAAAAGGGCGGGATTTTCTGGATCATGGGGGAAACCGGATCCAAACCTTCGATGAATTAGGCGAAAAAAAAACACCCTTGAAGAGGAGACGGCTTCAAGGGTGAAGGGGATGCGTCGCAGGAGGTATGCGACAAAACTTTTTTAACCAGCAACTTTTAACGGCAGTTGCACGGTGCAGACGGCGGGAATCAAGGGGGATGCGGTGGAGGATGTCCACGCCGTCGTATCCTTATATGCAATCTTCATGCCAGCTCACAAAGATTCTATTTTGGATGTTTTTTATCATGTTTTTCTGCTGAATCGCTGCAGCAGAGGCGTGATCCTATGCAGTATGAAATCGTCCATGCATTATGCATTGTAAGCTGCATACCGGCGGGTGCAAGTCGTTTTTTCATTCCCTTGTACAATCCCCTTTCAGCTGATACATTCTTCTCCCCATGGATTCAAAGCGTCAGCTCCAGACCAGCATCTCCGCCGCAGATCAGGGCAGCCCCTTAATCGAATGGCTCTCCCGGCGATTTTTATATCTCGCTGAGGATGCTTGGATCCGAGAAATCCAATCCGGACGTGTCCTGGTGAATTCCCGGCCGGCGGTGCCGGAGAAGGTACTGGAACGGGGCGATCTGGTCAGTTTCGAACCGGAAGGTATTCCCGAGCCCGAAGTGAACCGGGATGTTCGTATCATCTATGAATCGGATGATTATCTGGTTATTAACAAACCGCCGAATTTGCCGTGCCATCCCGGAGGTATATATCGCGCGCACACCCTCTGGACCCTGTTAAGGGAGCGATACGAGCAGCCGAGTTTTATCAGCCGGCTGGATCGGGAAACCAGCGGACTGCTCGCCGTGGCGTTAAGCTCCGCGGCCCGGAAAGCCCTGGACCCCCAGACCGGCAAGTGTGATCAACGCAAGGAATATCTGGTTCTGGTCCACGGGGATGCGCCCGATACCATAGAGGCCGATGGTTGGATCAGTCCGGATCCAGATAGCCCGGTGAGAAAGAAAAAGCGATTTACCTACAGCATGCCTGAGAGGAGCCGAGCCCAATCCTGTTCCACCCGGTTCATAAAGCTCGCCGGAGATGGAGAACTGTCTCTTCTCTGCGCCACCCTGGGCACCGGGCGCACCCATCAGATCCGCGCGACCCTGTGTTCCCTGGGGTTTCCCGTCGTGGGTGATAAAATCTACGGCATTGACGACACGCTGTTCATTCGCCTCGCCGAAGGAATGCTCAGCGAAGCGGATCGCCGGCGTCTGCTGATCGAATCCCAGGCCCTGCACAGCGCCCGTCTCGAGCTGAGCTTCTCAGCTCTATCGCCTCTCCTCCCAGGCGAAAGCCGGGTATATTACGCTCCATTACCGCCGTCCTATGCGGCTCTGGTGAGAGAGCGCCTGGCCATCGATCTCTCTGATCCCGATCGGCTGCGCGCTTTGTGGGATTAGGATGAACATGGGCAACAGGGGAATTTCCGGCCGAGGGAGCGGAGCCGGTGATTTTTTCACCTGGCAGGCTCCCGCACTGATAGAGAAGCGTGGACTCAGCGCAGTTATGCGGCTCATACGGGAACGTCGGATAACCCGATGTGTTATGGTCGATGAGAAGCTATCCGGCGAGGTCTATGATTTCGAAGGACTGGCCCGGGAACCGCAGATAATCATACGCTCGGGAGAATGCCGTCCTGACTGCGATTGCGGCGAAGCCGGCCTGTGCATCCATGGCGCGGCACTGCTCATGGAAGCCGCTACACGGGGTCTTCTGCCCGAATCGGAGTCCTGGGAGCTGGATTCTCTTCGGGGGGATCGGGATCGTCGTCCGCCGGCGGCATCAATCGGGCGGGGAGCTCAGGAGGACTTGTTTTCCGATTCCGGCGCTGCAGGAAATGGACACAAGAGTCGGCGGCGCGCTGAAGACGGAGCACCGGTCCGATATCAAGGATCCCCAGCGTCAAACGTCGGAGAGCCGCCTCCGGAAGAACCCGAGGAGCTGGCCAGGGCCACTGCCGCGCTGGTCTCCGGGGCTCCCATGGCCCCGCTGATTAAAATCTACACGGACAGGAACGGCACCGGGATTGAGTTCCGTTTCCGCTATCCCTGGGGAGAAGTGGGCTGGCGGGATACCCCGGGGGACCGCGAGGCTCATGAGCTCCGGGATTCTGCCGGTGAAAATGACTTCGTTGACCGGATTCGCCGGCTTTTGCGGCCCGAACTTATGTTCGAACGGGGCCCGTATGCGGATCTCTTCAAGGACGGTCCTCCGCAGGACCTTCAAATTGAGGGCGAACCGTCGGAATTCCTGATGCGGAAGGGACGGATGCTCCTGAACGAAGGGATCGAGGTGCAGGTGGAAAACCGCCGGGTCCGTGTGGATCGCGAACTGGCTCTGAATATTGCCAGCGATCTCGATCTTCTCGATATCAGGGCCGCCCTGGTCCCTCAACGCGCCGAAGCGGGTAAGGACGCAGGATATGACGCTTCGCTCCGAATCGATTCAGATAACCTCAAGCGCGGCATGGTCGAGGCCAATGGGGAATATGTTTTACTTACCGAGCGGGATCTGCGCCAGCTTGAATACCTGAGGCGCCGGGGCATGTCCAGCGAAGGGGTGATCAGCGCATCGGGAATCAATATGATCCTTCTTGAGCGGATTTACGAACAGGTTGCCGATGCGGATCGACGGCACCTGGATGACCACCTGAAGGTGAAAAGGATACTGGACGACAGCTCCGCCCTGCCGCAGAGTGTACCGCCCCGGGGACTGGCGACGGAATTGAGAAATTATCAACAGTTCGGCTACAGCTGGCTTTGCTATATGCTGGAAAACGGCATGAATCCCTGCCTGGCCGATGATATGGGGCTCGGAAAAACCCTCCAGACCATAGCCCTGATGCTCGGCCGTTACGAAGGGGGAAATCGGGGCCCCTTCCTGGTGGTTTGCCCGGTGGTTACCATGGCGAACTGGGAGAGCGAGATCGCCCGTTTCGCACCTGGACTCCCGACGGCGATGCACCGGGGCGGCGGCCGGGCCGAAGAGGCAGAGGATCTCCCCGCAGAGGGAGTGATACTGGTGAGCTATCAGACCCTCAGATCGGACCTTGCCATGTTTCTCGAGACCCAGTGGGACCTGCTGATCCTCGATGAGGCCCACTACATCAAGAATATACAGTCTCAGATGTTCAAGAC
>CAWZYW010000396.1:0-3373 GCA_963966255.1 uncultured Salinispira sp.
GTAACGAATTCGTCGAATTTGCCCAGCTGGTTGACGGTTTTCAATTCTTCGAGGGCGAGTTCGGTTTTTCCCTCGGCTTCATAACAGAGTCCGAGGAAGTAGTGGGCGTCGGCGTCCCGACTGTCTTTCTGGATGATCGCCCGTGCCATGCGCGCAGCCTGGCTGTATTTTCCCTGCTTGTAGAGTTGGGCAATGTTCTTGACCCGCTTAGGCTGGAAGACAGTTCTGACGATGATGACTAGGGCGGCGGCTACGATTATTCCCAGAACGGCGAGGAGTATGTATTCCATGGACTGTTTTAAATCCTGTTACGAACGATCTGAATTCAGAATAAACCAATATAAAAATGCTTGTCAAATGCACTCAGCTTTTCCCTCTGTTCGGAACCCTGTTTTTTTCATGGCGATTCTGTTGTTTATGGCCCTGCCGCTTATGGCGCAGGACGACGGTCTGTATGAGAACGGCATATCGGCATTTATGAATAACAATCCCCAGGAAGCTGCTGCGGTATTTGAAACCGTGATTGCCCGGGGCAATGCCGAACCCGACGCCTATCTGTATCTCGCGTACAGCTATGAGCAGATGGGCTTATTCGATCAGGGAATCAACACGCTTCAAAACGGGATGGCTTTCTCCCGGGACAAGCGCCATTTGTTTTACTATAATCTCGGAAATCTGTTTCTGAAAAAGGATGACAATCAGAGCGCAATACAGCAGTACGGCCTGGCGATAAGCAGCCGGGGGAATTTCCCCGATGCCTACCTGAACCGGGGGAATACGTATCTGCGCGAGTGGGATCTCGATTCGGCTCTTTCGGATTATCAGGATTTCCTGCGGGTTGCCCCGGAGCACGTCCTCGCGCCTGAAGTCAAGCGCATGATTTCAGCCATCCAGGGTGAAATTGTCGCCGAGCAGCAACGGGCGATAGAAGAGGCCCGTCAGGCCGAGCTGGACGCGGAACGCCAGCGGCTTGCCGAGCTGGAAGCCCAACGGCAGGCCGAGGAGGAAGCGGCCCGCCGACAAGCCCTCCTCGACGATATCCTCGGAAACCTGGATCAGGCCTCTGACGAAGCCAATACTCTCGGAGCCGGCACTGAAGAAATATCCGACGAGGAAGAAGATTTCGAACGGGCGGACTGAATTGCGCCTTCCCATGCTGCCTCATCGGCCCGGGAATATCAACGTGGAACAACTGACAAGGAGAAATCATGAGTAAGCCAGTCGATAGACGCGTGCTGATAATAGCCGGAGGGGTTCTCCTGGCGGCACTTTTAACCGTCGGGGGAATCGCCGTGTTCGGCGGGGGAAGTGACGCCGCCGCCCAGCAGCGGCAGAACACCCTGATCCTCGCTGAAGACTACATCGAGCAGGGGGAATACGATCGGGCCCTCGATCTTCTCGAAGACCTGCTTATTGCCGATCCGAACGATGAAGAAGCCCGGACCCTCAGGAACCAGGCTCTGGAAGCAAAACGGGTGGCCGCGGAAGCCGAAGCTGCCGCCCAGGCGGCCCGGGATGCCAGGGACGCCGCCTCCGCAAATGCAAGCCAGAGCGGAGTGGATCCTCTTGCCGCTCAGCAGGCCGAGGCTGCCGCCAGGGAGGCTGAAGCCGCCGCCCGCGCCGCCGAGGCCGAAGCGCGCCGGCGGGAGGCGGAACTCGAGCTTCAGAGGCAGCTGGCTGCCCAGAGAGCAGCTGAAGAGGAGCGCCGACGGCAGGAGGAACTGGAGCGCCAGCAGGAAGAAGAAGCCCGGCTTGCGGCCCTCAGTGCCGAGGAAGCGGCCCGTGAGCGACAGATCAGCGAACTGCTGGAAGAAGCCCGTCGGCTTCAGCAGAACAGCGAGTTTATCAACGCCCGGGGCAAGATAAACCAGGCAATCGACATCGATGATGATTCGGCCCTGGCCTATGCGAGAATGGCGGAGAATTACGTCGAGGAAGATATAGAAAACAACGACAACCTGGCACGGGCCATCAGCTTTTCCGAGCAGTCCATCGAAAAAGATCCCGAACTCTGGGAGCCTTATTATACCCTGGGGCGCATATTCAACGAGACCCTCCAGTTCGACAAGGCAATTCGCGAATTGACCACCGCGACGGAATTAAATGATACCAATGCCGACATATTCTACGCCCTGGGAAACGCCCAGTTCGATGCCCGGCGCTACTCAGATGCGCGGCAGAGCTACGAGGCCTCCGTGTTTCTCGATTCCAGCAATGAGCGGGCCCATTTCAATCTGGGACTGACCTTCGAGCGCCTGGATCAGGATGATCTGGCCATCGCGGCCTATCGCCGGGCCGTGGCGGTAAAAAGCGACTACGCATCGGCATACAATCGCATCGGCGAACTGCTCCTTGAGAAGGGCGACCTGGACAATGCCCTGGTAAACCTGCAGCAGGCCCTGACGCTGGATGATAACGCCCGCAACAACCGCGCTCTGGCCCGGAGCTACTACGAGTTGCAGTTGTATGACGAAGCTCTGCGGTACTTCCTGGTGGCAGTCCAGAAGGAACCTTCCCGGGCTCAGAATCAGTTCAACGTCGCGGCGGTTCTGCTTGACCTGAATCGGCCTGATGAAGCCTTGAGCTATGCCGCGGAGGCGGTCCGCATCGATAATTCCGTGCCCGAGTATAACTATACCCTTGGCCTGGCGATCAAGGAGCTCGGATCCAATGACCAGGCCCGGCAATACTTCCAGACCGCAATTCAGCAGCGCAGCTCGTACATCAAACCCCGGGTTGAACTCGCTGATATTCTCATACAGGAAGAAAATTACGACCAGGCCCTTCAGGAACTGTTGGACGCAGATCGCATTGATTCAAGCCGGGCAGATGTGAACAACAACCTGGCGACGGTCTACCGCCTGAAGAATCTCACCGAGGACAGTCTCCGGCATTCAGCGGAAGCGATCCAGATCGAACCCAACTCGGCGCTTCTTCGCTACAACCTGGCGCTGACGCTGATCGCTATGGAAAGCTATGCCGAAGCCGAAAGCAGTCTGGAAACCGCCATCAACCTCGACTCGAGCTATTGGAACGCGTATCTGCGGCTTGGAGAAGTTCTGATCGCTCAGGACAAAAAGGACGAGGCTCAGGGAGTTCTGGAGGATCTGGTGAGCAGGGGTAGCGGTACTACCCAAGCTCAGCGGGCCAACGAAATGCTCGGATCGCTGTAGACTCGGGAAAGCCGCAGCGACAATCGATTCAGATCTCCCGGCCCAACAGCTGAAACAGCTCTCGCCGGGAGAGACTGAACCATATCGGCCTGCCGTGGGGGCAGCCCTTCACCGGCAGCTGGCAGCTTTTTTCGATAATCATTCTGGCGGTGGGCGCATCCAGCCCGTCGCCGCCCTTTACGGGGGTGCTGCACGCCCTG
>CAWZYW010000397.1:0-3356 GCA_963966255.1 uncultured Salinispira sp.
ACAGTTCCTGAGATTTTCTACGCCGGCTTGTTCAATTTAATGTGCGAGGCTACACCGGGCGGGAAACATCGGGCTGATAACCCCGCAGGTAGCCTTTGATCCCGAATCGGACAAGCCGCTGGTGCAGCTGCAACTTCCCCAGAGCAACGCGCTGATCACCGACGATGCGGTGTTCAGCGGTACCGTTTTCGACGACGACGGAGTCTCGAGGATTACCTATCGCCTGGATCAAGAGGAGCCCGTTGAGATCGAAGGCGGATCGAGCTTCGAGATCATCATACCCTTTGCTGAACTGAGCGATAATGAGCATCTCATGGAAATCACCGCATATGACCTGAGGGGCGTGTCCAGCGATCCGGTGATCCTGCCGTTCCGGGTATCCCGGGAAAGCCCCGAAGCCGAACTGATCTCTCCGGTTCTCGGCAGCACAAACCGTGCGGAGATCCTCCTTGAAGGCCAGGCGAGCGATGAAAACGGTATCTCTGCGGTATACGTATCGCTGGATAACGGTTTGACCTATGCGCTGACCGATCTGATCGAAATATCAGACGAGCAGGAGGATGGGACGCAGAGCGGCGAAGCGGATTCTGAAGACGGGTTATCATTACCATCACCGCAAGCCTCACGGCAATGGCGATACCTCCTGGACAGCCAGGTATTGGTTGATGGGAATTACATGGTTCTTATTAAAGCCGTGGATGGATATGGTGTAGAAGCTGTCAATTCCAGTCTTATCAGTGTTGATAATACTCCTCCTCTTATGGAGCTGAGCCTTCCGGGCGACGGCCAGGAATACACCGATGTCCTTCCAATCCAATTGCGTCTCAGCGATGAACTGGCGGTTCGCCGGGTTCGCTATGAAATCACCAGGATCTCCGATACGGATGAACAGGCATCCGCGGTGATGGCGGATTCACTGATTCCACGCCGGGTTTTGCTGGAAGAGCTTGACCTTTCCGCCCTTGTCCCCGGGTTATACAACCTCACCATCTATTCATACGACGATGCTGACAATGAGAGCATCGCTTCACGGGACTTCTTCCGACGATCCAGCGATGAGCGTTCGGTTCCCAAACTCCTTTACCCGCTTTCCGGCTCAGAAGTGAACGGACCCTTCTACCTGGAAGGCCGCGTCGAGGGAAGCTTAATTCCCGGAACCGTAACGATTTTCAGGAACGGTGCGGCGTTTGCGGTGGCAGAAACCGATGAGCAGGGATATTTCCGCCATCTGGTGGAGGCTGATATCCTGAGCAACGGTACGCAGCGCTTCAGCGCGAACATAGAGGATGAAGGCGGAAGGATAAGCTCCCGTCAGATCGAAATTGCATACCGGGAGATCGGACCTTGGCTGCTCATCGACTCGATCCGCACCGGCCAGTTCGCCAGCCAGCGCCCCTGGATCAGCGGGCGCCTGGGGTATGCCTTGCCGGCGACCGCCGAAGGTGAAGAGAGAACCAGGGGCGAACTCCGCGAATTCGAGGTCGAGCTCCTGGAGTACAGCCTGGATAACGGCCGGACGTTCACCGATTTCCGCGCGAATGAAGAATGGAAGTTCCGTCTTGAAACCCAGGACATCAGCGACGGGCAACTGAGCATCCTGGTCCGGGCCAGCTTCGCGAACGGGGAAAGTGCCCAGGATCTGATTCACGTATTCGTGGATGATACCAGCCCCCAGGTGACGGTACTCACTCCCGAAGAAAATCTCGCGATGAATGGAAGCCTGACGGTCAGCGGCACTGCATTCGATGCCAACGGTCTTTCCGATATTTCGGTGATGTTGCGCCCCCGCAGCAAAAACAGCTATGAAGTGCCGCAGTTTATCCAGGGCCTCTATGTCGATGCCCATGTGCTCGGCGCGACGACCTGGGAACTGGGAATCGGCCTGACGTTTTTCGACAACAACGTGAAACTCCAGGCCCTGTACGGCCAGGCTCCCGCCGGGCGGTTCAACGGCCAGGTTCTGGGCTTTAAAATGCTGGCCAACGTATTCGCCCTGCCTTACGGCTTCCTGTTCGGACCGGACTGGGATTTCCTCTCATCGAGTATCGCGGTGGGTGCGGCCTTTGAATACTTCACCATGGAAGAATCGAGCGTTCCAGATCAGCCGGGACTTGTTCTGGGAGCAGTGGTATTGCAACTCGAATTGTTAAAAATTGAATTGGAGAACGCGGGCATGTTCAACGCATATGCGGCCTACGTGGAAAACCAGCTCTGGTTTATCTCCTCGGATGTAGAAGGCGGTCTCGCATACCGCCTTGCCTTTGGATTGCGGATCAATGTGTTCTGATTCAGGGGGGATGGGAATGATGACAAGTAAAAAAAATAACGCCGTACGAACTGGCCTTCGGGCCGCTGCCATTGTAGTGCTGATGCTTCTGATCAGCACCTGCGATATTCTCACTCCGGGCCTCGGGGATAGCGTGGATATCAACGCGCCGACCGTGGTACTGGAGAGCCATCGCAACGGCGATTACGTGGGCGGCAGCACTACCCTGAGCGGAACCATCGAAGACGATACCGGCGCCACCTCGGTGGTGGTCAGCGTTGACGGCAGCGATTACGCCGCAACGTTGGGGGGAAGCGGCTGGAGCGCCACCGTTGACACCAGCACCCTTACCGACGGCGACCATGAATTCACCATTACCGCAACCGATACTTCGGCGAAGCGGAGCAATCTGCGGGTCCTTTTAACCGTGGACAACAATCCGCCGACGGTGCTGGTGAACGTTCCTGAAGACTACAGCGGCTCTTCATTCAACAAAGTCATCACCATCAAAGGCGAAGCCAGCGATACGACCCGGGTTTCCGATGTGCAACTTTCGCTGTTCGAGGTCGGATCCGATACTGAAATTTTTTCGGGTGAATCCGCCACGGGAACCACCAGCTGGTACTTTAGCTTTGATGCGGGTCCGGGAGGGTATGATCTCGACGGGGACTACTATCTCATTGTCAATGCCTTCGACAATTCCGGTAATACGAACCAGTGGTTCTATCATTTCAGCGATTTGCTGGCGAATGCTTCCGATCCGAGCGACATTCCCAATATCGAAGAAATCAACGCGTACGAATTCCAGGGACAGGCGTTACCCGGTTCCTTGACCGTAGCACTCGATACGCTGCGGCTCAGCAATGCTGCGAATCAGATGGCGATGAATATCGACCCGAATTCCGACGACCCCTATTTCGAATTCACCATACCCAGTATATCCGGCGGCGATTCCTTTGCCTCGCCCCAGCGCTTCTCCGGTTTCGTCGAAGACGATGACGGCCTGGTAAGTGCCGTGGATATTTCGGTGTACGAAGTTGAAGTGGGAAACCTTGACGGCGCTGCGGTTCTCCTGGTCTCGGACGTGGAC
>CAWZYW010000398.1:0-3345 GCA_963966255.1 uncultured Salinispira sp.
GAGCAGTACCGGAACCCAGTTTTTTATGATCTGCCGGAACTCGTCCAGTGAAAAATCGATACGGAAAGACAGGCGATATCCGAGCCGGATAAACTGGGGAAGCTGGAACAGCACCTGAGCCATGCCGCCCACAAGGACCCCCACCGCCATGGCGAAAATTCCCGAACTCCTATGAAACAACAGCAGGCTTGAAATCACCGAAATGCTGAACATCAGCGGGGTCAGGCCGGGGATCACAAAACGCTCGTTGCTGTTCAGGGTACCCATCAGAACGGCGCTTATGGATATAAACAGGATGTAATAGGCCATGTAGCGAAACAGTTCGGCAGCCCGCATCTGACTTTCCGGATCATCGAAGTTCAACAGCAGGTCGATAATCCAGTGCGGCGCGATTGCCGCGATGATCAGGAACGGGGTCAGAACCAGGAGCTGGAGACCCAGCAGGCTGGATACGATTTTCCGCGACTGGGCACGGCTGGGATCCTTCAGCAGATTCTTGGACAGGACCGGAACGAATGCGGTGGACAAGGCTCCCTCTGCAAGCAGTTTCCTCAGCGTGTTCGGGATATTGAATACCAGATTGATAATATCGGCTTCGGCGCTGACGCCAAACAGGGATGCGAGAATACCGATGCGCACGAAGCCCAGCAAGCGGGACCCGAGAGTGGAGAGCATGACGATGGCCGTTGACCGGGCCGAGGATCGAAGAGATTGTTCAGGTCCGCTCAATCGGGAATCCCCTGTCGGTATGTGTCAATGAATTCTTTCTTGTATTGGAGGAAGCGGTCTTCCTCGATGGCTTTCCGGGCTCCTTCCACCAGATCCTTCAGGAACCAGAGATTGTGAAGTGAAGCGAGCATGGGGCCCAGGATTTCCTGGGCTTTGAAAAGATGTCGAAGATAGCTTCGGGAGTACCGCGCGATTGGACTGTCCTCGCTGACCGGACGGGTGTCGCTCTCGTAGCGCTGATTCTTGAGAACCAGTCGACCGTGGCGGGTGAACAGCGTGCCGTTCCGGGCGACGCGGGTGGGAAAAACACAATCGAACATGTCGATGCCCTGTTCGATGGCTTCGAGGATGTATTCCGGCGTCCCTATGCCCATAAGGTATCGGGGCTTTTCCCTGGGTAAAAATGGTGCGGTATATGCCAGATAGTGCTGGAATTGTTCGAAGGGTTCTCCCACCGAAAGTCCCCCTATGGCGTATCCCGGCAAATCCAGTGCCACCAGCTCTTCTGCGCTCCGTTTGCGCAGGTCTTCGAAAAAATTCCCCTGAACGATGCCAAAAAGGTGACCCTGATAGCTGTCATGGGTGGACTCCCATGCGTTTTTCGCTCTTAACGCCCAGGAGGAGGTAATCTCCAGGGCTTTTCGGGCCTCAACATGGGAGATGCCCGGCTCGGTGCATACATCAAGGGCCATCTGTATATCCGAGTTCAGAATCTCCTGAATACCCACTACTTTTTCAGGGGTGAGTTGATGACTGGATCCGTCAATATGGGAACGGAATTCCACTCCTTCCGAATGGACCTTCCGGAACGGCGCCAGTGAGAAGACCTGATAGCCGCCGCTGTCGGTGAGAATATTGCCGTTCCAACGATTGAACTGATGCAGTCCGCCGTGGGCCTTGATTACCTCCATGCCGGGTCGGAGATACAGATGGTAGGTATTGCCCAGGATCAGCTGGACGCCCAGCTCGTTGAGGTCCTCGAGCCGTACCGCCTTTACGCTGCCATTGGTTCCCACCGGCATAAATACCGGCGTGTCCACCGGTCCGTGAGGCAGGGAAATGCTGCCGGTTCGGGCTTCGCATCCGCTGTCCTTATGATGCTTACGGAATATCATGTCGTTTCCTTCCCGGGAGGTCCGGCTAGGTTTTGGCCCTGCTGATAATATAGGCCGCCGCCATACCGGTTATCAAGGTGCCGGCCCATGCGCCGACGATGCTGTCGATAAGTCCCAGAGTGGCGAACAGACCGCTCAGCATCTGGATTGAGTAATATACAATGGATAATCCGAGGGAAACAAGCAGGCTCATGGCGAGGATATTTTTCTTGAACGATCCGCCGATTCCGGCGGACAGCAGAATTACGATCAGCGGGGTGAAGCTGAACGAGAAGCGCTCGTGATAGCGGGTGAGTTCCCGTCGATACGGGAAGCCCCCGTCCCTCAGATACTGCAGATAATCCCTGGCTTCATCGATGTTCATCTGGTCGATGTCCCCGAACTGATTCTGGAAGGATTGGGGATCGAGGTTCACCAGCGGATCTGACCAGCGGTCCAGTTCGGATATGCGCACGCCGTCATCTCCTTCCAGTGATATAAGGGTAACCCGCTGGAAAACCCAGCGGTCGTCTTCCCACACGGCCCATGATGCATACAGCTGTGACTGGATACGCAGGGAATCGTCGCGGATGATGACCTGCACCTCATCCAGCTGCCGTCGGGCGTCGTCGTAGAACGCCGCATCGTATACCACTCTCCCCCCTCGGCTCTGTATGCTGATATTCGACCGATTGAGATTGACTGGCCGGTTTCGCAGCAGCTGACCGCTCAGTTCTTCTTTTTGCTTCAGGCTCGGTATGGCGAGCTGATCCTGCAAGAGGAACATGGTCGCGCTGGCCAGGAGACCGATGACCACCAGGGGAATGATGAAGCGCTTCAGGCTCACCCCGCTGGCGAACACCGCGATAAGTTCGTTGTTGGAATGCAGGGTCCCCATGGCGAAAGACACGGAAAACAGCAGGGATATGGGCAATGCGAAGTTCACACTGGTCGGCAGATAGAGCATTTGCACCTGCAATACCTGGGACAACGGCACCTGACGCTCTATATACCTCACCACGTTGAACAGAAGATCTGACGCATTGATGAGGAATGTGAAAAACAGCAGAGCGCCGAAAAATATCGGGAGGAAATTGCTCAATATCAGACGGGTCAACTGTTTCATCAGCTATTTCCTGAAATACGATCGCAGCAGCACCGTGCCGGCGATGATCATAAGGATGTTCGGGCTGAAGGTAATCAGCCCCGCTGGCAGGGTCATCAGCCGTAGCCCCACCGCATCGATGGCCGTTAGCATGCCCCAGTATCCGGATGCCAGAATCAATCCGAGGACGATTCCCAGGGTGCGCCCGGCCTGGAGAGCCATCAACCCCAGGGGGAATCCGATGAACATGAATGTGAGGCTGGCCAGCGGGATGGAAAACTTCTTCCAGAACTCAATCCGGTACAGACGAAGGGTCCGGTCCATGGGTTGAAGAGCGGGATCGGGTGACAGTTGCTGGATGCTCCGTTCAAGAGCCGCAAGGGATTCTCCGTTGTAATCATATGACAGCGCATAATA
>CAWZYW010000399.1:0-3345 GCA_963966255.1 uncultured Salinispira sp.
GGATTAGAGCCGGTGGTGCCTCATACCCGCGGGCAGCGCCGTTTAGTTGAACCCGTGTTTCTAGGTCTCTCTGCATTGCGGGCCCGGCGGGGGACCGCTTTTTACTCACGGGGAGGATATGGACCCGGCACTGGCATCGGCGCTCCAGGACGACCGAATCGACCTGGCCCCCTATTCCGATATTTTCGATGCACTGAAGGATGCCAAAGGGTCGGTGGCTTCCGATCCCGGAACCCTGAATGTGGCGGCCGCCGGGAAACTGGACGATCGTCTTCGGAGTGTCGCTTCCCCGGTTAAACTGTGGAAGGCGGTGAAGACCGGGAGCGAACTGGCCTCCACCAGGCGGGTCATGGAACGTGACGGGGTCGCCATGGTCAAGCTACTGCACTGGATCGAGAAATCCGCCGCTTCGGGCGACAGCCTGGATGAATTAACCATCAGCAATAAAATCACCGAGCTCCGCTCAGCGGGAAACTCTTACGTCGGCGACAGTTTCCCCTCCATCGTCGGATTCGCGGGTCACGGCGCCATCGTCCATTATCGGGTCGATCGCGAAAGCAGTTCCGCCGTGGAAGGCAATGGTCTGCTGCTGATCGACAGCGGCGGACAGTACGCCGACGGCACCACCGATATCACACGGACCCTGGCCGTCGGTAACCCCAGCCCCGAACAGATAGACCAGTTCACCCTGGTGCTCAAGGGCAATATCGCCCTTTCCTCGGCGGTCTTTCCCCGGGGCACCACCGGCCTGCAGCTCGATACCCTGGCCCGGCTGCCTCTCTGGAACCGGGGTCTCAACTATGGCCACGGCACCGGGCACGGCGTAGGCTTCGCCCTCAATGTCCATGAAGGCCCCCAAAGCATCAGTACCCGATTCATCGACCAACAGCTGCTGGCGGGGATGATCGTCTCCAACGAACCGGGTTTTTATGCGGAGGGATCCCATGGTATCCGCATCGAGAACCTTGAGGCGGTGGTGGATCTGGAGGACCGGCCGGGCTTCCTGGGCTTCGAAACCCTGACGCTCTGTCCCATCGAACTGGAGATGATCAACCGGAAACTGCTAACGGAAGAGGAAGTGCTCTGGATCAACGACTATCATCAGATGGTCTGGAAGCGACTGTCCCCCGAGCTCGATTCGGATCTACGCCTCTGGCTGCAGCACAAGACTCGCAAGCTCTGAGTCCTGGTGGAGGAACTTCAGGTAGTCTGAGCGGGTTACCATGCCCACCACGGTTTCGTTCTCCACGATGGGCAGATGGCCGATATCGTTCTGGTAAAAGAGTTTTTCGATCTGGCGTATGGTGGTGTTCCCGTCGGCGTGGATCACCTTCCGGGTCATGTAGGCCGTAACCGGGGCCTTCATCTGATCCGCCTTCCGGCCTTTCTGAATATCCCGCAGCGTTATCATCCCCACCAGGCGCAGCTCTTCGTCGATCACCGGGGCGCCGGAGTTGTTGGTTTCTTCCAGATGCATCGCCGCCTTAATCAGGCTCCAATCCTTGGGGATGGTGGTGGCCGGGCGCATCAGCTCCATTCCGGTGAGGGCGTGGTTCAGCCGCTGGTTCAATACGTGGAAGACGTGGTCATAGATCGGAAAGCCTCCGGAGTTCTTGATAAGCGCGCTGGCAGCCTGGGGGTGGCCCGCGCCTCCGAAGCTGTTCATGATCAGGTTCAGGTCGATGCGGCGGTTGCTCGCCCGTGAAATCAGCAGGTGGGGGTTTTCCTTTTCCATTTCGAAGACGGCGACGTATGCGTCGGCATCTTCAACCTCGAAAACCCGCTCTATCACCGCTGCAAGCCCGGCCATCTGCCCCTCCAGTTTCATATAGCTGGTAATAATCGAGAAGCCGTGGATCTGATGGAACTGCAGGCTGTTGAGCAGTTCGTGGAACAAGGTGACCTGATGCTCTTCCTTTAGCTTTGAGAGCAGTTTGCGTATGGCCTGAATTGAGGCTCCCCGGCGGATCAGATAGGCCGCCGCGCGAAAATCGCCGTCGGTCACCGAATTATGGGTGAAATTACCGGTGTCGCCGTATATTCCCGCCAGGGCGATGGTGGCGTCCACCTCGTCGACTTCAATGCCCCGCTCCTCCACCATCAGGGTGATCATGGAAGTATTCGATCCGTGCTCATTTTCATAGAGCGTCGCGCCGGGAAGGTCGCAATCGGTTTCACCGTGGTGATCATACACGGTAATCGAACCCGAATACTCCGGAAGGAAGCGGAAGTATTCCTTCACCCGATCGTACTGTCGGGTATCCAGCACCAGGATTTCGTCCACATTCATTTGCTTGAGATCTTTGGGGGCGATCATGTTCAGCTGTTCCCGATAGATGGTATAGAGATTCTTCGCCACCGGATGGATGCGCCCGCTGCGGACCAGTCGGTGCTCGGGGAACAGGTACCGGGCCATGACCATGGAGCCGAAACAATCCAGATCCATGTTGCTGTGACCGATCATGATTTTATCTGCCATGAATACCATTCTATGGTCCCCCTCGACGGTTGTCCACAAAATCCCCGCGTTGACCATCGCCGGGAATTGGATCATATTGGGGGCATTCGGAGGTGTTCCCCATGAACAAAGCCAAAACGATTCCGGGACTGGTTATGGGGATCATCGGCGGCGGCCAGCTGGGCCGGATGATGTGCTGGGAAGCCAGGCGCCTGGGAATACGAACCATCGTGCTGGATCCCGCGCCCCATCCTCCGGCGGAGGGCCTTGCGGACCGGACAATTCAAGGCTCCCTCACCGATGCCGCGGCCCTGCGTGAACTGGCCACCGAGGCCGACATTCTCACCTATGAAATCGAACACATCGACGCCGACGAATTAGCGGCCCTGGCGGCCGAGGGTCGAAATATCCGTCCTGCTCCTTCGGTACTTCTCACCATTCAGGACAAGCTTCGTCAGAAACGCCTGCTCGCCCGCGCCGGCTTGCCGGTTCCCCGCTTCGCCCCCATGGATGGTGAACCGGGATCCATATCTCCGGAGGATTTCGGCCTGCCCTGCATTCAGAAAATCCGCACCGGCGGCTACGACGGCCGGGGTGTAGCCTTGATCCGCGAGGCCGGCGACGAGCTGCTTTCAGGCCCCTCCATGCTGGAGGAACTGATCGATTTCCAGCTCGAGCTCGCGGTTCTGCTGGCCCGTTCGCCTTCAGGAGACATCCGGAGTTATCCGCTCATCGAAATGGTCTTTGATCCCGAAACCCAGATATGCAACTCGGTCTGTGTCCCCGCCCGGGTTGAACCGGAGGTGGCAGAAAAGGCACGGGACATATCGATCGCCGCGGGTGAGGAAAAGTTCCACGGCAAAAATTCCGATGCCTTCCAGGCATTC
>CAWZYW010000400.1:0-3337 GCA_963966255.1 uncultured Salinispira sp.
CCTCGGTCTCGTGGGCTCGGAGATGTGTATAAGAGACAGTCCCATGGCAGCGAAAGCCCGGATTTCCGCCGGAGTTTCATAGCTGGGGCCGGTGGTGGCCAGGTACACGCCTTCCACAAGGCCATCGTCGAATTTCCTGGCCGCAGCCGCGAAGTCCGGGTGGTACACCCGGCTCATATCGGGGAATCGCGGCCCGAGGGGTTTGCCGCCGACCTCGGGATTTGCTCCCATCAGCGGATTAAAGCCCAGGGTATTGATGTGATCGGTGATAATCATGATATCCCCGGGTTTGAACTCCCGGTTGATTCCTCCCGCGGCATTGGTCACGATGAGTTTCTCACAACCGAGGCCCCGCAGCAGCGCGACGGTGCTCACCACATTTTCCGGGCTGTGCCCTTCATAATAATGAAAGCGTCCGGAGCAGATAGCGATGTCTTTGTTGATATAGAGCTCACCCTTGTGGCCTTCAACGGTAGGCTTGGGAAGTACCGGAATATCGGAATAGGGAATGCGCGTACAATCATAGGATTCGGAAAGACTGGAGAGCCCTGAGCCGAGGATCATGCCGACCTTCGGCTTGTATCCGGTTTTATTGCTGATATCCGCCGCCGCCTGGTACACATTGCTGATAAACTCGCTGGTCATATTCGCTCCTTTTCATACTCCGGCGACGCGTCGCCGGGTTCTGGGGTCCTCCAGTATAATCCGAATCCGGTTCCCGGAAAACCGCCGATGTGTCTTCAGGCGATCCAAATCCAAAATGTCCCTTCCTTGACTTTTGCATATCTGATGTATAAAGTTACGTTCTCGCGCATAAATTTGCATATTTCGGAGCATCCCATGAGCAAGATACCCGTAGCCATCCTGGGCGCCACCGGCACCGTCGGACAAAAATTCATCGTCCTGCTGCAGGGCCATCCCCAGTTCGAAATCACCGAACTGGTTGCATCACCCCGCTCCGCAGGAAAGCCCTATGCCCGGGCGGCTTCCTGGAAACAGGACATTCCTATCCCCGAAGCGCTGGCTGCGATGACCGTAAAATCCCTGGACGAACCGCTCACAAGCTCGGTGCTCTTTTCAGGGCTGGACAGCTCGGTAGCCGGCGAGGCGGAAACCCGTTTCGCCGATGCGGGGCACATGGTCATTTCCAACTCGAAGAATCACCGCATGGACCCCGATGTTCCCCTGGTCATACCGGAGATCAATCCCGATCACTTCGAACTGATCAGGAAGCAGTCCCGCAAGGGTGCCATAGTCACCAACTCGAACTGTTCCACCATGTTCCTGACCATGGCCCTGGCCCCCCTCCATGCCTCATTCGGCATCGAAGCTGTGCAGGTCACCACCATGCAGGCCATCAGCGGAGCCGGTTATCCCGGAGTATCCGGCATGGACATCCTTGGAAACGTGGTTCCCTTCATCGGCGGTGAGGAGGACAAGCTGGAAACCGAGCCCCAGAAAATCCTCGGTCGCCTCGACGGAGATACGGTTGTTCCCGCGGATTTCACCGTATCCGCCCAGTGCAACCGGGTGCCGGTTTTCGACGGACACACCGAGAGCCTGTCAGTGAAGTTGCGCAAGCCCGCTTCCCTCGAACAAGTCATCGACGCCCTGCGGAGTTACCGGGGGATGCCTCAGGAAAAGGGGCTGCATTCGGCACCCCGGCAGGCTATAGTGGTAAGTGAGGAGCCCGACCGGCCTCAACCCGCCAGGGATATCTGGATTGAAGGCGGCATGAGCACCATAGTCGGCCGGATCCGGGAATGTCCGGTAATGGATTATAAAATGACAATCCTGGGGCACAATACGGTTCGGGGCGCCGCCGGAGCAGCCATCCTCAATGCCGAAGCCATGCTCGCTCTGGGGTATCTGGACCGGTAACGTTTCGCGCCGCTCGAGAATCAGGAGCGCGGAAGTAAACTGGAGAAGAAGAATTAACGGAGAATTATCCGTGACGGGGAAGTGTCCGTGATCGTACAAAAATTCGGCGGAAGCAGCGTCGGCTCTTCCAAACTGATAAACCAGGTCATCGATATCGCATCCGCCGAACTCCGGCGGGGGCTGGTTCTGGTGGCATCCGCAATGGGCAAGACCACCGACGCCCTGGTGCGAATGGGCCGGCTCGCGGCCGACGGCCGGGGGGAAGAAGCCCGGCAGGAGCTGCAGGAATTGCGCAATTCCCACTATGGTTCACTTGTCGATCTGCTGGAAGTACCTTTGTATGAAGAAGGGAAGCGAACGGTCGACCGGCTGTTCTCCGAGCTGGAGAGCCTGCTCACCGGCCTCATACTGATTCAGGAAGTGAGCCCCAGGTCCCTGGATGCCCTGTTGAGTTTCGGAGAACGACTTTCCACTGCGCTGATTTTTTTCCGGGCCCGGCAGCGTGATATTCCGGCGGTTCTGCTGGACAGCCGGGGCCTGATAAAAACCGACAGTAATTTCGGTCGCGCCAGCATCGATCTCGACTCAACGAACGCCGCGATCCGGGATCAGGTTGAGGCCGACCCCGGAACTCTTTATGTGGCCCAGGGCTTCATAGCATCGGACGGACAGAACGTCACCACCACCCTCGGACGCGGGGGTTCGGACTACAGCGCCACCATAATCGGAGCCGCCCTGGGTGCCGAGGAGGTCCAGATCTGGACCGACGTCACCGGAATCATGACCAGCGATCCCCGGCTCATCCGGGCGGCCCGTACCATCGACGAACTGAGCTACGCGGAAGCCGCAGAACTCAGCTATTTCGGCGCAAAAGTCATTCACCCGTCGACCATCCAGCCTGCGGTTGAAAAAAGCATCCCCGTCTGGGTGAAAAACACCACCGCCCCGGACCAGCCCGGCAGCAGGATTCACGGTGAAGGCACCCGCCGGGGCATCCAGGCGATCGCCGGGAAAAAGGGCGTCACGCTCATCAACGTCAGCTCCTCCCGAATGCTCAACGCCTATGGTTTCCTCAAGAGGATTTTCGAGGTTTTCGAAAAGTACCGGATTTCCGTCGACCTCATCGCTACCAGCGAAGTATCGGTTTCCCTGACCATCGAGGATGTCAGCCGCATTGATGAGATCCGATCCGAACTGGAACTTTTTTCCACCGTCACCGTCGAGGGGGGCATGGCCATCATCAGCCTGGTCGGTCAGGATCTTTGGAAGCAGTCGAAGTTCACCGCACGGGTATTCAATGCCATAAGCGGCATACCGGTGAGGATGATCAGCCTCGGAAGCAGCGACATAAACCTATCCCTGGTAGTCCTAGGTGACCGGTTGGACGGCGCCATCAAATCCCTTCACGCCGCTCTCTTCGCGGACTCGCCGTCAGCTTGACGATCCGGCGATAGCG
>CAWZYW010000401.1:0-3332 GCA_963966255.1 uncultured Salinispira sp.
CCGACGGGATGACCTCCCCAATGATTTCGAAGCCGTATTCTTCCGCGAAATAGCTAAGCGCCACATGATCCACCACCAGCTTCCGCTGGCTGCGGGGGATGGAAGCCACCAGATTCCGCACCTCCAGGTCCAGAGCTTCCAGCTCGGCGATGTAGGCATCGCGATTATTTTCATAAACATCGGCATTGGCCGGATCGGCGCTGATCAGGGCGTCGGCGATATTCTCAGCCCAGATGATCACGTTGGTTGGATCGAACCAGAAATGGGGATCGCCCGCGGCGTGGTCGTGATCACCATGACCGTGCTCATCACCTTCGATGACCGCTATGCCGGCGGATACCGGGACGATATATGTCCTTGCGACATTCTCGATGGTTCCCATCAAGCCCTCTTCGAGATCCATGCCATTGACGAATACGATGTAGGAATCCTCCACCAATGCGATTTCCCGGGGGGTGGGCTCGTAAGAATGGGGGTTTTGTCCCAGGGCCATAAGGACCGTCACATCGGCGGCATCCCCGGCGATTTTCTGTACCACATCGCCGACGATGCTGGTGGAAGCAACCACCTGCAGGGAACTGCCGGAGAGGTCTGCCGGATCAATGTCCGGGATCATCATCTCCCCTTCATGATCATGGTCATCATGATCATCGTGGTCGTGATCATCGTGCTCTTCGACTGCGTCCTGGGTTTCCGCACCGCCGGCAGCGAATAACGGACCGAATGAAGCGACAAGAAAAACGATCATGAGAAGCATGATGGCCTTTCGAAACCTGATATTTATCATATGTATCTCCTTATAATAACAGGGGTGGTTACCTGCTGCCGTATTCCTTATTTGATAGTGAGGTTACCCTCTCTATGGTCCTATCCAATGATTTCGTGATCGCAGACCAGGTGAGCCTCATGGCAGTCAGAGCAGGACTCGACATGGTGATGCGCAGTGAATTCTTTCCAGTGTTCCATCTGGGCGATAGTCAAAGAACCGGTCCCGGCGCATACCGGACAGGCATTTCCCAATGCATCCAGCACCGCCCTCCGGATAAAGTCCGAACGGTTTTTCAGGCTTCCCAGGGCCTGGGCGAGGTTCTCATCCACCTTGAAGGTGATTACCTCTTCTTTTTTGTTTCGAGGGTTCGTCAAGGCAAGCCTCCATGTTGCAGTATTTTTAGAAGAATAGTGGAAAAGGGAAGGTATGTCAATGTATTACTTTTAAATGTATTAATCGCAGGTATTCCGCTTTAAAGTGGAGGGCTGCTTGGAGCAGTCCCGGTTGCTGCTTACCTGAATTAGGCGGTCAGCTAAGTGCTGATGAGCACGTGCCTGCTAATTATAGACAACACAAAATGACTGAATGATTTAATTATTTCTATGATGTAAACAATGTGTTTCACTGAATGAATTGAATTATTTCACTGAATGAATTGTGTTATTTGAGGGAAATACCTCAGCTATTTCAAAGGAATAGCTGAGGTATTTCAAAGAAATATGGAACAAATATTCCCTTTTATTCGCTGACGGTGAACTGCCCCATCATGCCCCCTTCCTCATGTTCGAGCATGTGGCAGTGGTACATAAACGGGTACTCATCGCTGGCGGCGTGATCGAAGCGAAGTATGACCTCGACCACCTTTTTGGGGGGCACGACGACGGTGTCTTTCCAGCCCCGGTCGGCCTCGGCGGGCGGCCTGCCGTCGATGCTGAGTATCTGAAACGACACGCCGTGAATGTGAAAGGGGTGGGGCATGCGTTCTGCCTGTATTCGCCATATCTCCACATCTCCGAGATTAATTCGTTCATTCACCATCATCATATTCATGGACTGCCCATTGATTGAGAAACTCTCTTTGTAATTCGCCGGCAGTGAATTGTCTCTTGAGTTGCGGTCTCCATTAATACCGTCCATCTCCATAACAAAATCACGGGTTTTTACCGCATCCGATCTCGAAAAAAAGGCGATGTCGTTGAGTACCTCAGGCAGACTGCCGCTTGCTTCCAGTTCCGGGCTTACTCTCAATTCGAGAACCTGCGCCCGGGGAATCCGCTGACGTCCCCGGTCTTCCGGATCGACTGGAAGAAAATCGGCGATGAGAGACGCCGTTGCTGCATCGGACAGATCGATCATGATTTCATTACGCTCGCCGGGTGCCATTTCAATCGATTCCATGAGTACCGGTTCGTTGAGAAACCCTCCCTCAGTCGCGATTTTGTAAAAGGGTCTGCCGGAAGCAAAGGAAAACCGGTAAAACCGTGAGTTGGAACCGTTGAGCAAGCGCAGGCGCACCCAGCCGGCAGGCACTTCCTGGTAGGCATCGACGGTGCCATTGACGACAAGGGTGTCTTCCCTGAGACCGTTGAACAACTGCTCCCGGTCGATGGCATAGTCGTTCATCCGCCCGTCGGTAAATGAACGGTCCTGCACTACCAGCGGGATATCGTTTATGCCGTAGTCCCTGGGAAGATCAAGAGCAAGAGAATTTTCGTCTTCTATTATATAGACACCGGCAAGCCCCGCATGAACCTGTTCTGCGGTTTTGCCCATGAGGTGAGGGTGGTACCAGCTGGTTCCCGCTTCCTGGGCCACCGGAATAGAGATGCTCCATGTGTCTCCGGGCATGATGCGGGATTGGGGTCCGCCGTCGAGCTCGCCATTAACGTGGAGGCCGTGACCGTGCACCGTGGTCGGCTCTTCCAGGCGGTTGGTGAAGCTGATGTTCGCCACGCTGTCGCGGTACAGCCTGATGGTGGGCCCGAGGTAGTCGCCGTTGAATCCACTGGTGTCGCTGAGTACGCCGTCATAAAAACTATGGGAGCCGTTCTGCAGGACGAGCTGGATGTCGTCATTTTCCATGCTGTCGATAAGCTCAGGGATGCGAAGCGGGTTTATTCCCGGCTGCGCAGTGAATGCCGCCGATTCGCCGATGCCCAATGCCAACACTGCGCCGACCGCTACGAGACTTAATAACAGGATGGGAATCAGTACCTTGGTTTTTTTCATCATTTCTCCTCTCTACAGCGACATGGAAGAAGCATCGTAAACGCTGCCTATCGCTGTATGGAAAAGAACCTATTGCCGGAAGCTTATCTGAGCCTTAACAGATTATTAAGAGATTCTTAAGCGTCGCGGATGAGCGGCACAGCCGGCGGGGGACGGTCTATGGGGTAAAACGGTACCCGACGCCCCAAACGGTTTCGATATATTCCGGAGCGGAGGGATCGTCTTCGATTTTCTCCCGCAGCTTTCTCACATGAACCGTTACGGTGCTCAGGTCTCCAAAGCTGTCCTCCCAGATGCGCTGGAAGATTTCCTCCTTGGTGAAAACCCGTTCGGG
>CAWZYW010000402.1:0-3326 GCA_963966255.1 uncultured Salinispira sp.
CAGATCGCTCCGGCAGATATTTCCTGCTGATCAGACATTGAAATCAGGCCGCCGTCTGTTTCGGAAGATACCGTCTCGATCCTCCGGGCAGCGTCAGACTTATGGATTTCGAGTCAATGCTGGACCTCAGCATGACCCAGGCGGTATCCCTGATGAGCCTGGATCTTCCCGCGTTCGACGAAGAGGCTCCTTGGGACGTTTCCCGTCTTTCGTTGCCGGGTAGCATCCCCCGGCTGGACCGGGAGGACCTTACCCGCGAATTCCAGTCCAGGATCGTCAGCAGCGAAGTTCGCTCCCAGTACTGGAGCGAGGACTGGACTCCCGATTTCTATCGGGGACAGGCAAAGCTGGGATGCATCGCCACCAGCTATGACCGGGGGGATCAGGTATTCCTTATGCCTGAACTGCAGAAAAGCTATGCAATCCTGGACTGGCATGATGTCAGGGCGGACCGGGGGGTGAGAAAAATCCTGGCAGGGGACAAACCCGATGTGCTGAATATCAGCCTGGAGGTAAGTCCGGATCCCATGCCCGCAATCGCCGAGCTGCGCAGGGCCTGGGGCTCGGAAACCTGGCTGACCGCCCCCTACGTCGAACTGATGGCCATGCTGGCCGGGGAGCTGGGATACACCATAGGCCGGACATACACCAGTCTCAGCGGCTTTTTCCACCGGGGAAGGAAATGCTGGAACCACTTCGGAAAACTTCAGCTGCATCTTCTGGCCCGTTATATGGAACGAAGGGGGATTCGGCTGTGGAATCTGGGGCATCCGTATATGGATTACAAGACCCGATTCGGGGCAAGAATCACTCCCCGCCAGGAGTTTATCCCCCGCTGGAACAGGGAGTCCGCGGGTCCGGCGGTGGATATCGCGGGGCGGACGGCTTCGAGAGATATTAACCCGGGATAATCGTACCCTGTGGCTGGAAGCGCCTCGTTACGCGGTCTATAATACTGAATTATAGGGGACATCAACATGAGACATGTATTTCTCGCCGTGGTTTTTGCGCTGCTTCTGCTCGCTCCGGCGACGAGCCAATCACTGGAATTTAATTTGGAATATGTTTACGAACAGGGAGAAGCCCGGGAGATAGAGGGAATCGCGGGGGTTCCCCTGAGCATCCAAATAATCAACTTCCAAGCTGAGGCGGAAGAAGTGGCTTACCTGATTGAGACCGAAGCCGGTCCGCTTGAGGGAGTCCTGCGCGGCGCCGATGCCCGCAGTTTCGGACCCAATGCACTAGTGTATTCCCTGGATCTCGCAGGGGGTGAAAGCGCCCAGCTCTTTTACGATTTCAGCGCTCCTGAGATCCTCATCGTGTACACCAGTGCCGCGGTGCTTACCTACCGACTCAGCGGGCTCTGAGCGAGGATTCCGGAGAATACCGTTCGCGCCTGACCGCTGATGATGCTCCGCCTCGGCCCGATTTCGAGACGCAGCGCTCCGCCCCGCCGGGATGCCTGAAATGCATTGAGCGCATCCCGGCCCAGCCGGGTTTTCCAGTACTGCCCCAGAGACAGGTGGATTGAGCCGGTCACCGGATCCTCGTCTATTCCCATTTCCGGGGCGAACATACGACTGACGAAATCGTACTCTCCCTCTGATGCGGCGCTGATGGCAATATCGCCGAAGCCGCCGGAACACATTTTCCTTATGTCGGGATTGGCCCGGCGCACCAGTTCCTCGTTCTCCACGATGGCGAAAAGTCCCGCCTTACTTCGATGGCAAGTCAGTGCGTCAAATCCGAATGCTTCCGAAAATCCCGGGGGAACGGGAAACTCTTCGGGAATATCCGATGGATAATCGATTCCGATCCAGCCTCCGGTCCGTCGCTTCGCCAGGAACTCTCCCCCCGGGGCATGGAGCTCCAGTCCATCCTCAGCGGATCCCAGGCCCTCCTCGAAGAGCACATGGGCCGTTGCCAGGGTCGCATGACCGCAGAGGGGGACTTCCACCAGTGGGGTGAAATAGCGTATCGAAAAATACTCATTCTTTCCGCTGCTCTCCCGGTGAACAAATGCCGTTTCGGAGAGGTTCATCTCCGCCGCCATTGCTCTCATCCAGTCTTCGTCTGCCGGACCATCAAGGAGGCACACCCCCGCGGGGTTTCCTTCGAATATCTTCCCGGCAAATGCATCCACCTGCCAGATTCTGCCATGAGTTTTCCCTGAATTGCCGTTCATGTTACCTCCCCGCGCTTCACTCGGCTTATACTATACGGGAGCGATGCCGGGAAACCAAGGCCTTGTTTCGGCCCACGCAACCGGCCATCGGAGGAGGCGATCCATGATCGAGAAACTCCACGACCAGCTCATTCTGGAACTTAAATTGAATGAGCGGTCCAATACGATTTTTGTGCTGTCCAGCATCCTGCTCAACCTGATTATCCTCGCGGTGAACAGCGGCCTTTCCACGAGTGATGATGCCGACAAATTCATCATCATGGCATTGTTTGCCCTGCTGATGCTGGCATACAGCGCAATTGCCATCGTCGGGATACGTCGGGGCAGCGGAATCCGGTCAAAAATCATTTCCGGCCTGATGCAGATGTACCGGGACCGGGAGGTTGACCGGTACTACGACCAGTCCCTGGCCGACTCGTACTCCCAGCGCTATCGATTGCTGATCATGGCCATTGCCGCCACCGGAGCGGTGAGCCTGGCGGTGCCGTTTTTGTCGGCGGTACTCATGTAGCCGTCCAACCGGTACAGCTGGATTCTTTTACCGCTCTGTGTCAGGATTGGGGCATATGAAAGCCCCTTCGATTTTCACCCCTTATCTCCCGCATGAACGGGTCAATTATCTGACCCATCTGGCCGGCGGCTTCTTGTGGATACCTTTGACCGCCTGGCTAGTCATCGCCAGCGCGGGAAGAATCGAGTTACTGATCAGCTCCCTGATATATGGAATTTCAGTGATGTTCCTGTTTTTCTCCAGTGCGAATTACCACTTCCACAAACGGGAGGAAAATGAACAGTCGTTCCGCCGCAAGCTCGATCACATAGCCATTTTCGTCATGATCGCCGGTTCCTACACGCCGGTGGTTTATGTCTGGTACGAGGATCCCTGGCGCTGGGTGGTTATCGGTCTTCAGTGGGGTCTGACCCTGATCGGGGTGTTTTATAAATTGCTGATCGCCCGTCCGCCGCGGTGGATCGCCCCGGTAATTTACGTGGCGATGGGCTGGATTGCCATCGGAGCCATCGTGCCGCTGTATCAGATCATGCCAGCTGTCATTTTCTGGTCGATGATCGGAGGCGGCGTCCTGTATACCATCGGAGCGCTAATTTACGGCGTGAAACGGCCCAGGCGGAGGGGGTTCGG
>CAWZYW010000403.1:0-3314 GCA_963966255.1 uncultured Salinispira sp.
GCTGAGATTCAGGCTGCGGGTGCCGTTGGTCATGGGAATTCGCAGGGATTGTGCTGGATGTTCCTTCATGAGGTATTCCGGAAGGCCCGCGCTTTCCTTGCCGAACAGGAAAAATGAGTCTTCCGGATAGCCGGGGGTGCAATGACTTTGTTTTGCTTTGGTGCTTACGAACCAGCAACGGGAAAGGTCGGCATAGCCGAAGAATGCTTCCAGAGAGTCCCATTCCCTGAGTTTCAGGTCCTTCCAGTAATCGAGACCCGCCCGACGCACATTGCGCTCGGAGATTTCGAATCCCAGGGGATGAATCAGGTGCAGTTGCGCACCGGTTGCCACGCAGGTTCTTGCGATATTACCGGTATTCTGGGGAATTTCAGGTTGATGCAGGACTATGTGAAACGGCATTCAGCATCTCCAGCACTTTGGCGTAATCGGGCTCCCATGCAATTTCCCGGACCATTTCACGGTACAGCAGGGACCGCCTCCCCAGGGGGTCCGCCGGGCCCAGCAGGAAGACCGCCCTGGCGCACAGGCCTTTCAGAGGCCCGTCATTGATGAGTACCCCGTAATCTTCGGCGAACTGGGTGAAGCGCATGTCCGAAAGGAGCAGCATGTGATCAAGCCCCTCGCGCTGAACAAAACGGCTCTGGGCGAAGGGTAGGTCGCGGCTGATGGTGAGGAATGTGCATGAGTTGCTGCCCCGTCCTGCCTCGCGGTCGAACTCCCTGGCGCTGGCCGCGCACACCGGCGTGTCCAGCGACGGTACGACGTTCAGAAGGACATACGGGCTTTCGATTTCCGAGAGCCGGACTTCGCCCAGGTCGCCATTGACCAGAGTAAAATCGGGGACCGTTCGGCCGATTTCGGGACCGTTGCCGCTGGTGTGCAGAGGCTTCCCTTTGAATGTGATGCTAACCATTGATGTAAAATACTGCTCGCGGGAAGCGGAGTAAAATGGATTCTCACTCATCCGGATCGGACTCGGGCATTTCCTGGATACTGAGGATGCTCGGTATGGACCGGATATTCTTGACGATTCGGCTGATGTCTTCTTTTTTATCGAGCTCCATGGTGAAATGCCCTTCCAGGCTTCCTCCCTGGCTGCCGTCTCCGCTGTGCAGGGCATCCACCTTCCCCTCGATGAGATGTCCCTTGTGCTTGCGTACCGCGCCTTCGATTTCGCTGAACAGGTCGCCGGTGCGACGGGCGGTGACCCGGAATCTCCTGGTGACCTTCGGGCTCACGGTTTCCCATTCGACTTCGATGGTCCGGTCATCGACTTCCTTTATGTTCGCGAAGTTTTTGCAATTTCGCCGGTGAATGATAATGCCCCGGCCCCGGCTCACATATCCGACGATATCGTCGCCGGTCTTCGGGTTGCAGCAGTTGGCGAAATGGATCATCAGGTTGCGGTCGCGACCGACCCTGATCCCCAGCTTGTCGGTCTGCAAATGCTGGCTTGCGCCGGGGGCCGGTTTCTTCTTCCGGCGCCGGCGTGTTTCAGGTTCGGTTTTCTTCCTGGCGACGATATTCTGATCTACGAACAGGCTTTCATCATGCTTGTTGATCCAGGCGCGGATCTTGCTCCTGGCCCCACGGGTCTTCACGTATCTCAGCCATTCCAGATGCGGATGTGCAGAGGGATGGGTAATGATTTCCACGACCTGGGTGTTTTTCAGCGGCTGCTTCAGGGGTACGATGGCCCCGTCGGCTTTGGCACCGGAAGTATGGTGTCCGACTTCGGTGTGGATGTGATATGCGAAATCCAGGGCAGTAGCGCCCTTGGGCAATTGGATCACATCGCCCTTGGGAGTGAACAGGTAGATGGTGTCCTTCAGGATCTCCCGTTTCATCTCCTCGAGGAATTCCCTGCCGGCGATCCGGATATTGTTCATATCCCGCAGGCGGTTGATGATGGTCAGATCCTGATGCTCCGCCCGATCGCCCCGCTGGTTCTTTTTATACTGCCAGTGGGCGGCAACGCCGAACTGGGCGGTCTGCTCCATGGCGAAGGTTCGTATCTGAATCTCGAGGAGGCGGCCGTCGTAGCCCATGACCGTGGTGTGAAGACTCTGGTAGCGATTGGCCTTGGGCATCGCGATATAGTCCTTGAATCTGCCCTCTATGGGCATCCAGATCTTGTGGACGTTTCCGAGCATTATGTAGCAATCCGATATGCTGTTGCAGAGGATACGGACTCCAAGCAGATCGTAAATTTCATCGATGCTTTTGCCCCGTTGTCGCATCTTGCTGTAGATGGAGTAAAAATGTTTGGCCCGGGTCCGGGTTTCCACGGTGATGTTATCCTCGGCGGCGGCTGTTTCGATGGCCTCGGTAATCTTCTGCAGATAATCGCTTCGTTCGGATTTTTTTTCCTTAACATAGGCTTTCAGCTGCTGGTACACCTCGGGCTGCAAATGCTTGAGGCTCAGGTCCTCCAACTCGTCCTTCATCCAGCTTATGCCCAGCCGACCGGCCAGGGGAGCGTAAATATCCAGGCATTCCTGGGCGATGGCCCGGATGCGGTCAGGCTTCTTGAATTCGAGGGTCCGCATGTTGTGAAGCTTGTCGGCCAGCTTGATCAGGATCACCCGGATATCCTTGACCATTGCAAAGAGCATCTTTCTGATGGTTTCAGCCTGAACGGAGTTCTTGTTCTTTGCTTTGACGATATCGATCTTCGTCACGCCTTCCACCAGATTCGCCACTTCTTCGCCAAAGCCCTCTTCGATCTGTTCGTAGGTGTAGAGCGTGTCTTCGATGATATCATGCAGCAATCCGGCAATCACCGTGGCATCGTCCAGGCCCATACGGACCAGAATTTCGGTTACCTGCAGGGGATGAATGAAGTAGGGGTCGCCGGATGCCCGGAACTGGCCGCTATGGAGCCGTTCAGAGGTCCTCGCCGCCTGGAGTATGAGATCGATGTTCTGCAGCCCCTGGGCCGCCGCAAGTTGGCCCAGTTCGTCGATGGTTTTGATCATTAAAAGCTACTTCCTCAACCGGTATCCCGTCCGAAGCCCTTACGGCCCCGGGAAATCCGCTTTCTCCCCTCAATATCCGTTTTTACGCCGATATCGCTAAATCCCGATGTTTCGAGCATGCTGCATATAGTATCGGCCTGCCAGTCCGCGGCTTCAATATAGATAAAGCCCCCGGGTCGCAGCGCTCCCATGGCTTGAGAAACCAAGGTTCTGATAAGATCCAACCCTTTTTCCCCTCCGTCAAGGGCGAGACGGGGCTCGGGCCATCCTTCGGCTTCTTTTTTCTCGCATTCGGCCCGGGTGAGATAGGGAGGGTTCGCGGTGATGATATCC
>CAWZYW010000404.1:0-3313 GCA_963966255.1 uncultured Salinispira sp.
GCTTCCAGCGGCAACTACGGTGCGGCGGTGGCCAGCCAGGCGGCGAAACACGGACTCAAGTGCATCATCGTCCAGGAAAGTTTCGACTCCAGGGGAATCGAACAACCTGAAATCGCCGAGAAAACCCGGGCCTGCGAGGCGTACGGCGCCGAAGTGCAGCGCATGTCCGTGGGGCCCGAACTCTTCTACCAGTTTCTGCTGACACTGGAGGAAACCGGCTATTTTAACGCTTCCCTCTATACGCCGTATTCGATCCTGGGCGTGGAGACGCTGGGCTATGAACTGGTGCAACAGGTTCGGCAGCGCTGCGGAAGGGATCCGGACATAGTCATCGCCACCAACGCCGGCGGTGGCAATCTTACCGGTACCGCCAGGGGAATTATCAAGGCCGGGGCGGCGAATACCCGCATCGTCGGGGCAAGCGTGGATCTGTCGGGACTGCATATGGCCAGCGATAAGGATTTCAATCGCAAATCCTTCACTACGGGCCATACGGGATTCGCCATCCCCTTTACCACCTGGCCGGATCGCAGCGACGTGCCCCTGAGCGCCGCCCGCCCGCTGCGCTATCTGGATCGATTCCTCACCGTGACCCAGGGAGAAGTGTTTTATACCACCCAGGCCCTTGCGGAGCTTGAAGGCATGGAGCGCGGCCCGGCGGGTAATACCTCCCTGGCGGCGGCTTTTTCGGTAGCCCGGGAGATGGATCGGGATCAAATCCTGGTGGTGCAGGAAACTGAATACACCGGTGCCGGCAAACATCCCATCGCCCAACTCGGACTGGCGAAAAGCATGGGAGTGGAAGTACGCCGGGGCGATCCGACGGATAATGTCCCGGGAAAGGCCATTGTGATCCCAGAGAACCCCTGGCAGATACAGGCTGTGGATCTGGATCTCGATCGACTCCGGGATAGCTATTTGAAAAAGATCGTCGCATCCCTTGTATCTCAGGAAGGTGATCAGGGCGCCGAGGCGGCCCCGATGGAGCTGGGGCTCGGGGAATCGGATATCAAATATCTTGCCGAAGAAACCCGTTTGTCTGCAGCGCAGGTCATGGAACGAGTAAAGCGTATAAATAGTTCGAAAAACGAATAATATGTGTTGATAAATACGAAAAACGAATTATTATGGTGGCATATCCACTTTTTCCGGAGGTATAGCATGGTTGTAGGAACCGTAAAAGAAATCAAGCGGCACGAGTACCGCATAGGATTGACCCCCCAGTGCGTCTCGGCATATGTGGGCCGCGGCCATCAGGTCCTGGTAGAGAAGGAAGCCGGTCTGGGAGCGGGCTTCACCGATGATGAATACATCGCCGCCGGCGCCAGTATGATCGACGGGCCCGCCGAGGTTTTCAAAAATGCCGATATGATCGTTAAGGTCAAGGAACCCCAGAAACCCGAAGTGGCAATGTTGCGGAAAAATCAGATTCTGTTCACCTACCTCCATCTCGCAGCGGATCAGGAGCTTACCGAGTCCCTGCTGGCCAGCGGAGCCCATGGAGTCGCCTACGAAACCATCGAGCCCGAGCGGGGCCTGCTTCCCTGCTTGAAGCCCATGAGCGAGATCGCGGGACGGCTTTCGGCGCAGGAAGGGGCCAAGTACCTGGAAAAACCCTTCGGCGGCCGGGGTGTGCTCCTCGGAGGAGTTCCCGGCGTCGCCAGGGGAAAGGTGGCCATTCTCGGAGCCGGGGTAGTGGGTACCAATGCTGCCCAGATCGCCATGGGCATGGGCGCCGACGTAACCATCCTGGATATCAACTCCCGGCGACTGGAATATCTGGATCAGCTCTACCACGGAACCCTCACCACCCTGTACTCCACCGGACCGAATATCGAACGCATTCTCAGGGAAAGCGACCTCGTCATCGGCGCGGTTCTGATTCCCGGAGCCAAGGCTCCCCGGCTGGTCACCAGGGAACAATTGTCCCTCATGAAACCCGGAGCCTTGCTGGTGGATGTGGCTATCGACCAGGGCGGATGTTTCGAAACTTCCAAACCCACCACCCATGACGATCCGGTGTATACCGTCGACGGAATCCAGCATTACTGCGTGGCGAATATGCCCGGCGCGGTGAGCCGCACGAGTACCCTGGCACTCACCAGCACCACCCTTTCATACGGACTGATGCTCGCCGACAAAGGCCTTGAAAAGGCCTGCAGCGACAATGAAGCCCTTCGCAGGGGACTGAATACCTACGGCGGATCGTTGACCTGCCGGGCGGTGGCCGAGGCCTTCGACCTGGAATACCGGGATCCCGAGGGAATTTTCGACGGGTCCGCCACCAGTTATGTATAAGCCGGACGAAATCGACTGGAATATCATCTCCCTGCTTCGGGAGGAAGATGAAAACAACAACGCCCTGGCCCGGAAGCTGGGAGTCTCGGAAGGAACGGTGCGCCAGCGCATCCGCCGCTTGAAAGAGGCCGACATCCTCCGGGTCCGGGGGCTTATCAATCCGGACATCCTGGAAGAGCAGCAGCTGGCGCTCATCGGCATCAACGTGGGGCCGGCCAACAAGCTTGAGTCCAAGGCCCGGGAAATCGCGGCGCTGGAACACGTGCTTTCGGCTTCCATCGTATCCGGCCGTTACGACGTCATCGCCGAGGTCCTGGTAAGCTCCAACAAGGGCCTGGTGGATTTTCTTACCCATCACTTATCCACTGTCGAGGGCCTGCAGTCCTCGGAGACCTTCCTTACCCTCAAGTCGTTTAACCGCTTCGTGTAAATTATCCCGAATTAGGCCTTGCCTGAAATCAGCATGCGGGGCTACTATGGTGTACTAAGTACTACTGCAGTCGTAACAAGGTGGAAACATGCGACAGACCCTGACTCTTATCCGCAACGCTGACGCTTACGCCCCGGGTCATTTGGGGCTTCGGGATATTCTCATGGGCGCCGGGAGCCTCCTCGCCGTGGAAGCTCCGGGAAATCTCCGTTCCTATGAGAATGCCCCCGGTGTTCGGCTCATCGACGCCGACGGTCTGACCGCGGTTCCCGGCTTCATCGACAATCATCTTCATCTCATCGGCGGTGGCGGCGAGGGGGGGTATACCACCCGGACGCCTGAGATGATGCTCGGCGAGCTGGTCTCCCACGGCGTCACCAGCGTAGTGGGCGCCCGGGGCACCGACGGTACCAGCCGTTCAGCAGCCGACCTGCTTGCTAAGGTCAAAGCGCTGCGGGAAGAGGGGATCAGTGCCTGGTGCTGGATCGGTAACTACCATCTACCGGTGGGAACCATCACCGGAAATCCCACTGACGACATCATGCTGATCGAAGAAATCATCGGGGTGGGGGAGGTGGCCATCTC
>CAWZYW010000405.1:0-3313 GCA_963966255.1 uncultured Salinispira sp.
CCAGGAAGGCGATAAATACCATCCGAATCCTCGGTCAGCTCAGTGAGTTGGAAGTACCGAGCCTTGTTACGGTCGGCGCGGAATTCGGGACGTCATTTATTGAGATCAACCGAAAAATCGCGGATAAGCTTGCCGGATCAGAATTCGTCGTGATTCCCGAATCTATGGACCCTTCGCCCCAGGTAAACCCCGGGCGCTTCAATGCCGAACTGGAGAGGTTTCTCGCTAACCATCAATTCTGATTCGTCATTGGTGTACAACACTGCAATTCATGCGGCTGAGTCTATGAACCTCCGGACAAAGACGTTGAAGCGTGTGAATATCTGCGAACTTCCTGGTGAAAAAAATCTGCCAGACTCCGATTTCCCACCGGTTCCCCCAGGGCGTCCATCCCCATTGCCGCCAGGAAGAATTGAATCGGACCATAGAACGACAACGGCGTAACACGGGGCAATACTGCCAGGATCAGCTTTCGGATTGCATCCGGAGCATAGCGAATTCGTCCCTTATTTCCGTTTACCTCGGACCAGGCATCCAGGGCCAGCGCAGTTAATTCTCCGGTCGTGTAAGTATTCGGCCCCCCGAGTGCAATTTCCGAGGTCCCTTCAAGGCTATGATGCAATACCGCCTCCACCAGATCCTGCCCGTGCACCGGATTTATTCTAAATTCCCCGTTTCCAAAGAGCCAAACCGTTCCTTTCCGGGCCATGTCCAGAACATCTTTCATATCCGAGAAAAAGCCGGTCGGCCGGATAATCGTGGATGCAATGGCGGAGGATTTCAATGCTCATTCCGTCTTTTTGTCGGGTGATTCCCAGTGAACTTATCACCAGATCGATATCATCGCAGCAACCCTGGAGAGCGGAGGGATCGGTGGCCTGGGCAAAAAACACTTCCTGGGGCGGACTGCGCCAGGTTCCGGGGCCAGGGTCTATCCTGGTCAGCGGTCTGACATGATGGCCCTGCTACATACACGTATACACTAAGAATATTCCGAGCTAGCCGGTCGACCCGGCAATGAAAATTTTTATAGAAACCCCTTTTTTCATCAAAATTATCGACTTACCAAGGATGCAGGATTATCGGCGCTGTACCGAGCCCCGTTCTATGAGTTTGGGTTCGAATAACAGCTTTATGGGCAGAGCGGTTGCTTTGTACTCAATTTCATCGATGAGGATTTTCGCCACCCAGCGGCCCAGGTCGTACTTGGGGTGTTCGAAGGTGGTCAGGGGAGGGCTGACGATGGAAGCGCTGCTGTGATCGTCGAAACCGAGCACCGAGATGTCTTCGGGAATCCGAAGCCCTTTCTCGGCTATGGCCCGGTAGCCCTGCACGGCCAGGTTGTCGTTAAAATAAAAAATGGAATCCGGCAGATTTCCGGGGTCTGCCAGGGCATCGAGGGTTCGCAGGTATCCCTGCATGGCGTTTCTCACCTCATCTTCGTCATTGAAGGGATGAAGGCGCGCATCGCGAAGCTCCAGTCCCGCGGCTTCCAGCGCGCTGCGGAATCCCACCAGGCGGTCGTAGCCCGACTGAATATCTTCCTTGTACACATAGGCCGGATCGCGGTGGCCCATGGAAAGCAGGTATTCACCGGCCATGCGACCGGCATACACGTCGTCAAGGGTGACGGTGGACAGGCTTTTTGCCTTAATGCCCCAGTGGGTGGTGACGATGGGGATGGTGGCGCTCTTTATGATCTGCTCGGCGATGGGATCGTGATCCTCCAGCTGGAGATTTCGGCGGGGCTCGATGATCAGGCCATCGACTCCCTGGTCGATCAAGCGCTGGATGGATTCCAGCTGTTTCTCTTCGCTGCGGTTGCTGTTTGCGATGATGAGCGAGTATCCCGCCCGTTCGGCTTCATCTTCAATGCCCCGGATAATTTCGGTGTAGATGTAATCCATAAAAAAGTAATGCACCAGACCGAGCATTTTGTTACCCGGCGTCGGGGCTTCGAAGGCGGTCTTTCCGCTGTAGAATGTCCCGCTTCCCCGGGTGCGGGTAATCAGTCCCCTGGCTTCCAGGATTTCCAGGGTCTTGCGGATGGTGGTCCGGCTGACGCCGAACATCTCCATGAGCTGGTGTTCCGTCGGTATCCGGTCGCCGGTGCCGTACTGCTGCCTGTTAAAAAACGATAGCATGCGTTCCATGATTTGCATGTATGCCGGGCCGCCCTTGGGTTTCATGAAATCAGTATGCTTCGCAAAGATACAAATTGCAATACAAATTACAGTTTTTGCGATAAAATTCCATACTTTGTTGGATAGTTCTATCAAATTTCGCTTTACGGCGGTAAAAAGCCGTGATACCATCCACTAAATGTATCAAAAAAAGATACAATTAGATACAAAGGAGGAGCTTATGTCTATCAGGACAAAAGCACAGGTCATTCTCGCGGTCTTTATTCTGGCCCTGGCAATGGCGCCCCTGGCCGCCGAAGGCGGACAGGAAGAAAGCGCAACCGGTGAATTGAGCGGTAAAATCACCGTGTGGTCATTCACCGATGAAGTGGGCGGCATGGTGGAACTTTTCAACGCCCGTTATCCCGATATCGAAGTTGAGTTCGTCGTAATCCCAAATGACGATGAGGTGTATCTGAACAAGATGATCACCACCATGCGTTCCCGCGATTCGGTGCCCGACGTGTTCACCGGTGAAGCGGCGTATTTCCGACAGTTCGTGGAAGCCGGTTTCTGGGAGCCCATTTCCGACGCTCCGTATAACGCCGAAGAGCTGGTCGATGATTTGGTTCCCTACGTGGTGGACCTGAGCCGTGACGATAATGGCGACATCACCGCCCTGTCCTGGCAGGCAACTCCCGGCGCTATGTTCTACCGGCGCAGCATCGCCCAGGAAGTGCTTGGAACCGATGATCCCGCGGTGGTATCCGAATGGACCAGCGATATTGAGAAATACTATGAGCTGGGCGAAATGATCCGCGATGAGTACGACGGTGAAAAATTCCTGGTCGCGGGCTTTGCCGACATGTCGGAATTCGTCTTCAACCAGCGAAGCGAACCCTACGTACAGGACGGCGTCCTGACCATTCCCTCCAGCCTGGTTGACTATATGGACCTTGCCAGGGAAATGAGGGAAAACGGCGTGGAAGGCGGCATCGGCACCTGGAGTCCCGCATGGTTTTCCGCAATGGCCGACGCTTCGGTATTCTCCTACATCCTCCCCACCTGGGGACTGCACTACGTGCTCAAGCCCAATGCCGAACCCGAGGCGAATGCCGGTGAAGCGGAATTCTCCGGAGACTGGGGCCTGACGGTTCCCCCGGCACCCTACAACTGGGGCGGCACCTGGA
>CAWZYW010000406.1:0-3312 GCA_963966255.1 uncultured Salinispira sp.
CGACTACCCCATGCTGGTTTCGGCACTGATGCGCCTGGGCGTGCGGGATTACCGGCTGGATGCCGCCCGCGACCGCCTGATCCAACTCTTCGAAGAATCGGAGGCCGACTGGTACAGCTGCGCTGCCAGCATCCCGAAATTCAAGGGACCTGGAAAACGGGGGAGTCCCTGCCCTTACGCGAACCTGGCGGCGGTCAGGGCCCTGGGGGCCGACGAGATCGGCCGGCAGAGCCGGGCTGCCCGGTCCGCGGGTAAAATGATCCTCAGCCACTGGCGGGAGCAGAAAGAGGTGAAGCATTTTCTGTTCGGCATCGGCAGCGATTTCCGGAAACTCAAATTCCCCCTGGTCTGGTACGATCTGCTGCACGTCCTCAGCGCCCTGTCTGATATTCCCGGACTGGATCAGGAGCCCGAATACCGTCAAATGAGAGACCTACTCGCGGGCAAGGCCGGCATCGACGGCCGCTTTACCGCCGAGAGCATGTACATGGCGTACAAGGGCGAGGATTTCGCCGACAAGAAAAATCCGAGTCGCCTGATCAGCCTGTTATGCCACCGAATTCTCAGCGCAGCCCGACAGAGTACCTTAGAAAATTAACTAAGCCGCCCGAAATCCCGAAGAATCAGCAGATTCCCTATTGTGATTTTCGCCGTCCAGTTCTTCTTCGAAGTCTGCCAGGCTTCTTCATACTGGCCCCATTCCCAGGTGGGGTACCAGAGACCGTCTTCGCAGGTATCGATCAGATAGTCCAGCTGGGAACCGGCCCAGGGCTCGACGACTTCGAACAGGGGGTGTGAACGGCGCGAAACGAAATCCAGGGGCCGGGGAAGGTACTCGTTCCAACGCTCAGCATCGAGGCAGACCAGCTGGCGTATTCCCCGGACGATGGGTTCATAAAACCGCCTGCGGTCATTGACATCGAGCATTTCGAACATCCTGATATAGCAGTACAGTTCATGCTCGGATGCGAAGGTGTCTATGGACGACAGATGCGCCGCTGCGGAATCGAGCAGTTCCGCTTTCGCCGGGTCCCCCGTCGATTTTCCGCCGGCATACAGATAGCCGATGATTTCCGCGCCAGGATTCCCCCAGTTAGCGTCAATCACCGTCAGACCGCTTTGCTCATCAGCGTGCCACCAGGGCGCATGGGGATGGTCATTTACCGCCTGAGGCACCGCCCACCAGCGCCGGGCATCCCGGTCGAAGCTTCGCTGAAAGTAGTCAAGGGCATCATCGATGATCGGGTGGGTTCCGACTCCGACTTCCCGAAAAATCTGCAGGGCCACGGTGGTGGCCATGGGCGATGAATCCGGCATAAGGAAGTCGTGCTCCAGGCCGTGGCCGAAGCCTCCGTCCCCGTTGCGAAAGCGTTCAAGCCCGGATACCACCGCCTCGGCTCCGCCACCGCCGAAGTGAAAGGCGAACAGTGCGTCATAAAGCGGATTACAATTGTTTCGAATATATTCCCCGGCATTTTCGAGAAAATTCCGGGGCAGGATTTTACTCACCGGAGACGGACCGCGCCAGGCTGGCACCCATTTTCAGCGACAACAGTTTGGTGCGGTCATCATCGGCCCGGCTTGTCATCACCACCGGAACTCTCGGTCCGATGAGATTTCCCGCTATTGTGGCTCCGGCCATGTAGGTGAAGGATTTGTACGCCACGTTGCCGCTGTTGAGATCGGGAAACAGCAGGATGTCCACGTCTCCGGCAACCTCGCTTTCTATGGCCTTGGTGGCCGCCGCTTCTTTCGAGAGGGCCACGTCCAAGCCGAAGGGCCCTTCGATGATCGCCGGTCCCAGTTCGTCGCTGAGAATGCCTTCGCGATACTCATGTACCAGCCGATCGGCTTCAACCGTAGCCCTGATTTTCTTATTCACGGTTTCCACCGGGGCCACCAGACCCACTTTGGGCCGGTCGATTCCCAGGGCACGTACGGTTTCCAGGGCGTTTTTCAGGATGATGATCTTGGTTTCGTAATCCGGTTCGATATTGATGGCACAGTCGGTGTGGAAGACGATCTTGTGGTAGGCGGGCATTTCGCAGGCGCCGATATGGCTGGCCAGCCGGCCGGGTTCCACCAAACCGTATTCCTTGTAGAAGATAGCCCGGCTGAAGTTGGCGGTGTGAACCGCTCCCTTCATGGCCAGGTCGGCCCGGCCGTCCCTCAGGGCCTCGGCGGTGAGGGCGCAGGCCTCGTCTTCCCGCCTTGCCTTCAGAATTTCCATTCGATCCGCGGCGACGCCGAATTCCTCAGCGGCGGCCAGTATTTTTTCCGTATCGCCGATCAGCAGGAAACGGGCCCAGTCATGGGCCGAAGCCTGGGCGACGGTGGTCATAACCGCCTTCTCTTCGGGAAAGGGAATTGCCACCACGGATTTACCCGCCGGATTGAAAAAATCATCGAGATTCATAGCACCTCTCTTGCGTATATCAGGCCTTGTTGCGATAGCGCTGTACCGGCCGGGTTCCCGCCAGAGCGGCGAAGGCGTTGTCCGCCAGTGCTTCCATTTCGCCCTCGCCGGGTCGCAGGAATATTCGCCCCATCCAGGACAGCCGGGCGCTGAGTTCGTCGACCACCCGCTTACTATGGGCCATTCCGCCGGTGAGAATTATGCCGTCAATATCGCCCCGGAGGGTGGCGCCGTGGCCTGCGATTTCCCGGCTGATCTGATGCATCATGGCCCGGAGCACCAGGTCCGCCTGCTCATCCCCATCAGCGATCTTCGCCTCGACGTCCCTCAGATCGTTGAGCCCGAGATAGGCCACCAGACCGCCCCGGCCCACCAGCCGCTTTTTAATATCCTTGTGGACCTGTCCGCCGAACGCCGAAGGCTCGCGTGCTTCGGCGAAGGCTCGTAGCACCTCCGCTACCAGCTGTCCCGTGGGAAGCCCGCCGCAGCGCTCGGGGGAAAACGGACCATCGCCGTCCAGGGCGTTGTTCACATCCACCACCCGGCCCCGGCGATGGGCGCCTACGGATACGCCGCCGCCCATGTGGGCGACGATGAAATTGCAGTCCTCGTAGGGTTTGCCGATTTCGGCGGCCACAGAACGGGCGCAGGCTTTCTGGTTGAGGGCATGGAAAATGCTGCGGCGCTGAATTTCCGGCATGCCCGAGGGGCGGGCCTCGTCCATCAATTCGTCGACCACCACCGGATCAGCGATAAATGCGGGGCATCCATGCTCGGAAGCGGTTTCATCGGCGATGATCCCGCCGGGATTGCTTTCGTGTTCGCCGTACTCCCCGCTGCCGGGATCCGCAAGCAGTCCCTGGTCCACGGCCTCGATGCCGCCGGCCAGGGGAGCG
>CAWZYW010000407.1:0-3310 GCA_963966255.1 uncultured Salinispira sp.
GTCTCAGTCCCGAAGATGCCGCCGCCATGGCGGCGGCATCTTCGGGACTGAGACATCCCCGCAGGAGACTGAAATACGTCCGAACCATGAATAACATATCAACATATGTTTAGTATTAATTCCGACTCCGCGCAAGTCCTCTATTGCCAATCTTCGCGAGCTGGGGTAGGTTTTTTATCGGGGGTTTTTTTCATGAATCCATTGTCATTGCCTTCCCAAATCCGGGTTGTGGACTGCGCCCGCCCCCGTTTTCCCCGCGGGAAAGCCGGAATGGCGGCGGTGCTTATGATCCACGGGTTGTCCGGCAGCCCCCACGACATGCCCTTCCTGTCCGGGAAGATGCGGGAAGCGGGTTTTACCATATCGGTTCCCCGCCTGCCGGGTCACGGGACCTGCGCGGCGGATTTCAAAAGCAGCCACTGGAAAGACTGGTACCGGGGGGCAATAGACGCCTACCTGGAATTGCGGGCTGACTATTCCACGGTGTACATCGCCGGGCTGTCCATGGGCGGGGTCATCACCAGCCTCCTTGCCGCTCAGTTCGATGTTCCGAGAATCGCCCTGGCAGCTCCCGCCTTCGTTTTCACCCCGGGTTCCGGAGCATCCTGGCTGTGGCTGACGCCGATCTTTTCCTGGGCCGTCAATTCGCTGCCTGCGGATCCGGGAGATCTCTCGGCGTTCGAAGGCGACCGGCAGTTCCTGGAGCGGGAATACAAGGGCTGGAGCTGGTTCCGCCAGGGAAGCGAGCTGATGCGCCTTCGCAGGGCGGCCATCCGGCGTCTGGGCGGTATCCGGGCCGACAGCCTCATCATCGTCTCGAAAAACGATGAGACGGTTTCCCATCGCACGGCTGAGTTCCTCCAGCGGCGGATGAGCTCAGCGGCGACCAGGGAGACAATGGTCCTTGAAGACAGCCGGCACGTGGTGGTGGACGACGCGGATCGGGAACAGGTGGCTCAGAAGATCATCGACTGGTTCTCATGATACGCTCTGGCTTGAGGCAAGACTGAATTGTATAGTACTACGACGGCAGAACCGTCGAATCAATGAAACACAGGAATTTGCATGTTCGGATTCATGATAAAAAAGGCATTCTTCGATTACTGGGATAATTTTTTCCACATGGCGATACTCAACATCGTACTCGTTTTCTCTTTCGCCATACCGCTGGCTCTGGCACCGCTGCTGGTGGAGATCAGCCCTCCGCTGTCGCTGGCGGTGATGATCATCGGCATTCTCTGGTGCGGCGTCGCATTGTCCGCTTCGAGTCTCTACGTGAATGAAATCGCCCAGTTCCGCAGCGTCGAGGCAAAGCACTTTTTCCGCTTCCTCAAGGAAGGCTGGAAAACCGGTATTCTGTTCGCCCTGATCTGGGGCGCGGTGGTGCTTCTGGTGACCATGACCTTCCCGTTTTACACCGCCATGGGTAACATGATCGGCCTGGCCGCGGTGGCCTTCCTGTTCTGGACCCTGGTTATCTTTGTCCTGTCCATGCAGTACTACTTTCCGGTGCGGGATCAGCTCAGCAGCAAGCCCGGCAAGGTCCTGAAAAAAATGTTCATCGTCTTTTTCGATAACGCCCTGTTTTCCATCGGATTGTTCCTGGTCGCAACGGTGACCTTCGTCGCGTCGGGATTTACGGCGTTTCTTTTGTTCGGACCCGCGGGGGCCCTGCTGCTGGGAAACGTCGGTTTGAAACTGCGCCTGTACAAGTATGACTGGTATGAGGAAAACCCCGGCCAAAACCGTCGGAAAGTTCCCTGGTCTGCCCTGGTGCACGAAGACCGGCAGAGGCTGGGAAAACGCTCGTTCAGAGGAATGCTCTTCCCCTGGAAAGACTGAAGTGCCGGCTCCCCATTGCTCCGCCTAAACGGCGGGCTTCGGGGACTCCTCCGACAGCAGCGTTTCGAGCTCACGCACTTTGCCGCTGCGCTTCAACCATGATGCGAGATATATAAACGGCGTATCCGCGATGGCAACCACGAATTTCAATACATAGGTCGAAGCGAACAGGACCAGGAACTCCTCCCAGGGAAACACGCCGAAGGCCGTGGCGATGAGGGTAAAAATCAGGCTGTCCAGGAGCTGACTGACCATGGTGCTGAGGTTGTTCCTCAACCAGATAAACCTTGGATCCGGGCGAAAGGTCTTCCAGATATTATACGACCAGATATCGTGGAGCTGGCTGATGCCGAAGGCCGTCAGGCTGGCCACAACCAGGGCTGGGAAAAAGCCGAAAATCGCCTCGATGTGGCTCTGGGAGCTGTCGAAGCTGTTCGGTGCGAAGAAAATCGCCAGGTTCATAAGCAGGGTCACAACGATGAGGGTAAAAAAGCCGAAAAACACCGCGTTTCGAGCGCTTTTCTTGCCGTAGTTTTCACTCAGGATATCAGTAACCAGAAAACTGGTGGCGTATACGATATTGCCCAGAGTCGCGGCGATCCCGAACAGGTCAACGGTCTTTAATACCTGGATATTGGCCACGACCGCCGCTATGGGGATCCAGATAAACAGGCCGATCCGTCCGAAGAAGCGATACAAAAGCATTATCGCGCCGAAATTCAGCAGCATCATCAGAATCCAGAGTATTTCATTTGGCATAATTCACCTCATGGTAATAGTTCAAATCGCTGCACTCTATCAAAATGCCTCTGAGTGCTCAAGGGCGCCGACCAGGAGAAGACTTCACGGTACAGCCCACCGGGTTTATACTTAACCCGGGTGAATAACATGCGAAAAAAGATTGCGTTTTGTTTGTTCTGCATTGGCGTAAGCGCACTGGTCAATGCCCAGCTGGAGCCGGGCTTGGCGGTGAACCTCGGATACGGCGTCGGTTTTGCGGTTGGATCCGAGGGGGAAGACGGCGCAATGGAGCGCCGTTCGAATGTGGGTCTGGAATATCGGCTTTACCAGTTTCCAGACGTCAGCCTCGGCTTCGGCGCGATGCTCAGCCGGGGTGACAGCGAGGAAGCAAGTAACGGAGTCGTGGCCATGCTGGGGATAAACGGCGAGCTGGCCGCGAAGATTTCCCGGTTCGCCGCCGCCGATCTATCCATGTATATCCGCTTCGGGTACTTCGAAGTCAATGCCGACGGTGCCAGTTATGACGACGTGCAGGCGTTCAGCGCAGGATTCGGTTTCAGGCTGATCCAGGGCTTGCCCAATCTGCCTGCGGTTAAGATGTTCCTTGACCTGGGATACACGCGTAATTACGATTTTCGCAATTACGCCTACTTCGCCAGCGGCTTCTCGGTACAGGTACTCAAGCCGCGACCGATTCGTTTGGAACTGTCCCTTATACACATCTCCG
>CAWZYW010000408.1:0-3308 GCA_963966255.1 uncultured Salinispira sp.
CTTGGCAGCTTCCTGGATACCGAAGATACCTCGAGCGAGTCCGACGCTCCAGAGGGCTTCAATCCTGATCAGTCCCGGACCGAAAATGCGAACACAACAGCTGCTCCGAGCCCCGACTCTTCCACGGCAAGCGAAGATCCCGCCGCCGACCGGGAGGTTGAAAGGCAGCTGGCCCTCTTCAGCCAGCGGATGGCGAGCCAGTACGCCGAAAGTGATCCGGACCCCGAAGCCGCAAGTGCCGGACCGGCAAGCTCCACCGCTGCCCTGGGGGAAAACTTCAGTTCGGAACTTCGGCGCAGCGGCCGACGGCTCGTCTCGGCGGATCGCCTGGATTTCAGCCAGTACCTCGAACAGGCCCAGACTGAATGGCCTGCATCGTTCACCATCCTGCTTCAGGTGAATGAATCCGGATTCGTGAAAATACTCAACGAGGCACAGATTTCCGCCTACAACGCCGAGCTTATGCTGGCATTTTACCAGGTTTTTTCCGGACAGGTATTCGATGCGGAAATCGGCGCGGAACCCATCGAGGGATCGGTGACGATTCGCTTTCGATAATCGCCTGACTTGCGTTGTCCATCGGGAAAAAACATGAAATAATACCGCCCATGACTCCCATCAAAGCCGTCGCGTTTGATATCGATGGAACCTTATATCCCAATCACCGCATGTACATGGCGAGCTTCGGCTTCGCCATGAAAAATATCAGGCTTCTGAACCGCTTCCGCGAGGTCCGGGCGGAACTGCGGAAACTTCGCCCCATTGATGATTTTTATACCACCCAGGCTGCGCTCCTGGCTAAACGCACCGGTGCTGAGGTGGAGGAGACCCGACAGCTGATCCAGCGGGTGTTCTACGGGGATTGGGAACGGGTTTTGCACCACGTGAATCTCTTCCCCGGTGTGGTGGAATTATTGTCCATCCTTAAAAATCGCAAACTGCCCCTGGGGGTGCTGTCAGATTTTCCGGTGGTAACCAAATTGAGCGTCTTGAACATCGAAAACTACTTCGACGTGGAAATGAGCTCGGAAGAAACCGGATATCTGAAACCCAACCCCGAACCGTTTCGTATTCTCGCCGAGGGACTGGGCGTGTCGCCGGAAGAACTGCTCTATGTCGGCAACAGCTATCGTTACGATATTGAAGGGGCCCATGCCCTGGGAATCCAAACGGCCCACATCACCAATAGGCCGGTGAGCGGCGGCGTAGCCGATTTTACCTTTTCCCGCTATGAGCAGTTGCAGAGCTGGTTGCTGGAAAAGCTGGCTTGAGTTCCCCTCTGACCTGACATGCGCCGCCTTGTACATGTCTGGGTTGTATAAATCCGACCCCAACGCCAACTCTGATTGCCGATTCTTTGCGATGGAACTAACTTATGGTATTGCGAGAAGGAGGAAGTTATGTCCATCAGACCAGTAAGGCAGGTCAGCAGTGCTCAGCCGGCTATCGAAGGTGCCGGAGTTCATCTTCGCCGGGCTTTCGGATTCGGACGGGAGGACCTCACAGATCCCTTCCTCCTCTTCGATGATTTTCGCAATGACGATCCAAAACTGTATTCCAAGGGCTTTCCCTGGCATCCCCACCGCGGAATCGAAACCATTACCTATGTCCTGTCCGGGGAGGTGGATCACGGAGACAGCCTGGGGAACACCGGTACCCTGGGAGCCGGTGATGTGCAGTGGATGACCGCCGGCAGCGGCATTATTCACCAGGAAATGCCCAGGGGCGATGCCGCCGGCGCGATGCACGGTTTTCAGCTCTGGGCCAACCTGCCTTCCGACAAAAAGATGACCCATCCGCGCTATCAGGATGTTCCCGCCATGGAAATCCCGGAAGTAGTTGAGGACGACGGAACGAAGGTGCGGATTATTACCGGTCAGTTCTGGGGAAAGCGGGGTCCGGTGGAGGGAATTGCCGCCGATCCCCGTTATCTCGATGTTGCGGTTCCTCCCAATACTCTGCGACGGTTCAAGGTCGATCTGTCGCACCAGGCATTTGCCTATGTCTTCGCAGGAAGCGGTGAGTTTCGCGTCGCTTCGGCTCCCATTGCGGCACCTACCGAATATGTAAATGAGACCGGTACCACTGAAGCCCTTCCGGCGCATCCGGTGGAAAACCGGAATCTGGTCCTCTTCGATACCGGGGATGAAGTGGTGGTTCGATCCGGAGAACAGGGAATGCGGTTCCTCCTGATATCCGGCCAGCCTCTGAGAGAGCCGGTGGCCTGGCACGGCCCCATCGTCATGAACACCCGGGACGAGCTTATCCAGGCTTTTGAGGAATTCCAGAACGGAAGCTTTCTGAAGCATTCGGCGGCGGATTTTCGAAGGGGATAATTCGAACCCGGCTGCCCGATCCCGCGTGCCGTAAACTACTCAACAACTATCTAGACCTTTGTTGACCGGAATGCTGGGAATATTCCCGGATCGTCGGAAAATACCTTGGAGACCCTCGTCAAATTTACAATTTACTGTATAATATAGATGGCCCCTCTTTGGGGCTATGGGAGAGGGAACACATGATGTTTACGCTGGGAGACCTGCTCGTCCTTAGCGTGGTGGTGATAGTTATATTCATTTTCCGCCACCTGGACAGGAATAACCGGTCCCTGGATAAGGTGAAGCGATTCACCGACCGCATCCAGGGAGAACTGGCGGCCATCGCCGAGGAAAAATCACAACAGTTGAAGGATATCTCCATCGGGGTGGATGTGCATCAGCAATCCGCCCGGCGGGCTATCGAACAGCTCGAGGCATCTGCCGAGGAGTTAAATGCCAAATCGGCTTATATCGACGAAATCCAGCAGCGCATCGATCAATACGATCTGGCCCTGAAGCAGCTGGTTGAGATGACCGGTCGCGCCGAAGCCAATATCAAGGGGATTCAGAAAGAATCGGCATACGTGGATACCGTGGGCCGGCGCATCAAGGATGCCCAGAAACGGATGGAAACCGGAGAAGCTTCCATTCCCGCGCTTATGGAGCGAATCAGCGAACAGAACCGACTGGATCTTGAAAGCATCAGCTCTGCGGTGCTGGAAAGCGCCCGGGGCGTTGCCGAGCAGGTGAACCGGCAGGTCGGAGCCAGTCGGGAGGAAATCGGTCAGGTTCTCGAATCGGTGGATCAGCGGAAAGAATCCATTCTTTCCGAACTGGGCGAGGCGTTTTCCGCCCGGTCAGCCGAGTTGTCCGCCACCGCAGAAGCGTTCCGCAAGCGCCTGAACGAGGTTGCCGGCAAGGCCAGGGATTTCGAACTGGAAGCATTCGAGGGGCTTCAGCAGGACCTGAAAGCACTCAGCCCGGATCGAT
>CAWZYW010000409.1:0-3307 GCA_963966255.1 uncultured Salinispira sp.
CGGCAAGAGCGTGGCGATCGTCGGTTCGGGCCCCGCCGGCCTGGCGGCCGCCGATGCGGTCAGCCCGCTCATAGACCGTCACGGTGTACCCCGCCTGGTTCAGCTCATCGGCGGCGGCCAGGCCGGCGGGGCCCGAACCGACGATGGCTACGGTTTTCCCGTTGCGGAAACGGGGCGGCCGGGGCTTTACCAGACCGGAAGTCCATGCACGGTCGATGATGGCCGCTTCGTTGTCCTTTATGGTAACCGCCGGCTCGTTGATTCCAAGGACGCAGGCGGTTTCGCAGGGAGCCGGGCAGACCCGACCGGTGAACTCGGGAAAGTTATTGGTGAGCCTGAGGCGCCAGTACGCCTCCTCCCAACGGCCCTGATAGACCAGATCGTTCCACTCGGGGATCAGGTTGTGCACCGGACAGCCGTAACTCGATTGGCAGAAGGGCACCCCGCAGTCCATGCAGCGGGCGCCCTGTTCCTGACGCTTGGCATCATCATGTTCGATCTGGAACTCATCGAAGTCCCGCGCCCGCTCTTCCAGGGCGCGCCAGCGGACCTTGTCCCGTTCTATTTCAAGAAATCCCGTGGGCTTACCCATGGACTGCCTCCCTCTTGCTGATCCGGCTCGATTCGGCCCCCGTCGGGGTCTTTCCGGCGGCCCGGGGGGTCAGGTTCCCCCGCTCTTCTTTCATTTCCAGAATTTTCCGGTACGGCGGACTGATCACCTTTACGAAGCGCTTCGTCTCATCCTCCCAGTTATCCAGGATTTCCAGGGCCCGGGCGGACCCGGTCCAGTCGAGGTGCTCTTCGATGAGAGCTTTCACCTCATCGATTTCCGAAGGCTGCTGATCGGCCAGTGAAAACAGTTCGATCATTCCCGGGTTGATATTATCCTTGAAGCTTCCGTCCCGGTCCCAGACGTACGCGATACCTCCGGACATACCCGCGCCGAAATTGCGTCCGGTTTCGCCCAGGATTACCGCCCGTCCTCCGGTCATGTATTCGCAGCCATGGTCCCCCACGCCTTCGATGACCACATGGGCTCCGGAATTACGGACGCAGAAGCGTTCGGCGGCCATGCCGCGGATAAAGGCTTTACCCCGGATGGCGCCGTAAAAGGCCACGTTACCGAGGATGATGTTCTCTTCGGCCATGAACACCGAGTGCTTGGGGGGATACAAAGCGATGGTACCCCCGGAAAGGCCCTTTCCGACGTAATCGTTTGCATCGCCTTCAAGCTCCAGGGTGACTCCGTGGGCCAGCCAGGCTCCGAAACTCTGTCCGGCGTGGCCTTTGAGCTTGATGTCCAGGGTGTTATCCGGCAGGCCTTCCAGGCCGTAGCGCTTCGCGATCTCATAACTCAGCATGGTCCCCGCCGAACGGTCGGTATTGCGGATGCTCATCTCGAAATTGGTCTTCCGTTTGAGATTGAGGGCAAGCTTCGAAAGCTCGATGAACCGGCGATCCAGGACGTGGTCGATGCCGTGTTCCTGGGGAATACAGCAGATGGTTCCGCTTTTCGCTTTTTCGTTCATCGGAGGATTCAACACAGCCGTCAGGTCGATGCCCTGGCTCTTCCAGTTGCGCACCGCCTGGTCGGTTTCCAGCAGGTCCACTCGGCCCACCAGTTCGTCTATGGAACGGACGCCCAACTGGGCCATGAGCTCCCGGGTTTCCTCGGCGATGAAGCGGAAAAAGTTCACTACGTGCTCAGGGTCACCGGCGAACTTGGCCCGAAGCCGTTCGTCCTGGGTGGCGACTCCAACGGGACAGGTATTTTTCTGGCATTTCCGCATCATGATGCAGCCCATGGTGATCAGGGCGCTGGTGGCGAACCCGAATTCCTCGGCACCCAGCATGGCGGCGATGACCACGTCCCGGCCGGTCTTGAGCTGGCCGTCGGTCTGGAGAACCACCCGGCTGCGAAGATCGTTCATCACCAGGGTCTGATGGGTTTCGGCGATGCCCAGCTCCCAGGGCAGACCGGCGTGCTTGATGCCGGTCAGGGGGCTGGCGCCGGTTCCGCCGTCGTGTCCGGAAATCAGGATATGATCCGCGTGGCCCTTGGCCACCCCGGCTGCGATGGTGCCGACCCCTACCTCAGATACCAGTTTTACGCTGATCCGCGCCCTGGGGTTGGCATTTTTCAGATCGAATATGAGTTGTGCCAAATCCTCGATGGAGTAGATGTCGTGATGAGGCGGCGGACTGATAAGCCCGACTCCCGGGGTCGTATGCCGGGTATTGGCGATAACCTCGAAGACCTTGTGGCCCGGCAGTTCGCCGCCTTCTCCGGGCTTGGCGCCCTGGGCCATCTTGATCTGGATTTCGTCGGAATTTGCCAGGTACTCGTTGGTCACTCCGAAGCGTCCGGAGGCCACCTGCTTGATGGCAGAGCGTTTGCTGTCGCCGTTTTCCAGGGGCTTGAACCGGATAGGCATTTCCCCGCCCTCGCCGGTATTGGATTTTCCGCCGATGCGGTTCATGGCGATGGCCAGGGTCTCATGAGCCTCCTGGCTGATCGAACCGAAGCTCATGGCGCCGGATGCGAAGCGTTTCATGATTTCTTCTATGGGCTGCACTTCTTCCAGCGGCACCGGCGTGATGCCGTCCCGGATTTTCAGGAGGCCCCTCAGGGTGAACTGATTCCTGCTCCGCTGATTCTGACGGCTGGAGAACTGGCTGAACATAGCCCGGTCGTTGTTGCGTACGGCGATCTGAAGGCTGGCGATGGACTCGGGATCCCACATGTGGCCCTCACCGCCGTGGCGAACCGAATAATCGCCGGGATTGATATAATCCTCCCCCACCGTCGGGTTTCCCCCGGGATAGGCCAGGTCGTGACGCCGCTGGCATTCCTCGGCGATATGTTCGAAGGTCGCCCCCTGGATGCGGCTTGCGGTTCCGGTGAAGCACTTGTCCACCACCTGCTCTGAAAGACCCACCGCCTCGAAAATCTGAGCGCCTTTGTAGGATTCGAGGGTGGAGATACCCATTTTTCCGAAGACCTTCTGCATGCCGTATTCGATGGCCCTCAGATAGTCGTCGGCGATCTGCTGCCGTGAAAGGCTCTGATCAAGCAGTCCCTCGGCCTGCATATTCCACATGGCTTCGAATGCCAGGTAGGGATTGATGGCATCGGCGCCGTATCCGGTGAGGGTGCAGAAATGGTGCACCTCCCGGGGTTCGGCGGATTCAAGCACCAGGCCGATCTGGGTCCGCTTATGATGCTTTACCAGATACTGATGGATGGCGCCCACCGCCAGCAGGGACGGTAAGGGTATGGCGTTTCGGCCGGCCTGGCGATCGGAGA
>CAWZYW010000410.1:0-3304 GCA_963966255.1 uncultured Salinispira sp.
TAAAAAAAAACTTGTCAGGAAGGACGGCACCAGCGTATATATGACCCAGGATATCGGCACCGCCATCAACCGGCATCAGGACTGGCCCTTTAATCGTTTGATTTATGTGGTGATGTCCGAGCAGAATTATCATTTCAGGGTTCTGTTCCACGTTCTGCAGCGCCTGGGATATGACTGGGCGGAAAAGCTCTATCACCTTTCCTATGGGATGGTCAGTCTCCCCGACGGGCGTATGAAGAGCCGGGAAGGAACCGTGGTCGACGCAGACAATCTGCTGGATGAGCTTCATGCCGGGGCCCTGCAGGAAATCCGGGAGAAGGGCCGGGATGCTGAACTGGAAGATGCGGAATCCACGGCAGAAGCCATCGCCCTCGCCGCGGTTCATTATTACCTGCTCCAGATCAACCCGGTGAAAGACATGACCTTCAACCCTGCCGAGTCGCTCTCGTTCAACGGCAACACCGGTCCGTATCTGCAGTATGTCGGCGCCCGAATCTCCAGCATGTTCCGCAAATTCGAGGGTGAACTGCCTGAAAGCTCATCGGTTTCCTGGGGACTGCTAACCGAGCCGGAAGAGTGGGATGTGGTAAAGTTGCTGGCCCGGTATCCCGAGGTCATAGAAGCTGCCGGGGCGAATTACGATCCTTCGGAGGTGGCGACGTATTTGTATGACCTCGGCAAGGCCTTCTCACGATTTTACCACGACCATCCGGTACTCAACTGCCCGGATCCGGCCCTGCGTGATGCCCGGCTGTACCTGGCCTGGGGAGTCCGATCGGTGCTGCGCTCCGGATTCGATCTGATTAATATTCCATTTCTGGATGTAATGTAGCGTCCGGAAGATCCCGATATAGCCTCGTGGCGCACCGGCTGTGATGGTGCGCCGTTTTTTTTGTATTTTTATTCCCCCTCACCATGGAACCTGATCGCCCGCTTGCGGTGTTGTGGCCTTCTACAACAAATAAAATAGAATAATTGGAGTAAAAAACTTTAATATCGTCTGAATAATTATTTATTCTACATTAATGTAGCTCGTACTACATATATGTATGACCAAAAAGTCGAAATATCACTTTGAAGTCGCGAAATACGTAATTTTTTACCATTAAATTGCATAATTATATATCATTCCTGGCACAACCTCTTTACTTTCACGGAAAATCTCCACTATTATCTCGGAAAGATTAGTAAATGGCATATAAATTGCATGTTTATACTACCCATACATCCCCACCTCGGATCCTACGGAAATGTCGCCGGATATTCGTGATGGGGTAAGGAGCATTCATGGAATTGAGACAACGTCCGAAAAAGCAAGGCCTCTATGATCCCCAATTCGAACACGATGCCTGCGGTGTCGGGTTTATCGCCAATATAAAGGGAAACGCCAGCCGGGCCATCGTTAAGGACGCCGAGGAAATCCTGATCCGCATGACCCACCGGGGAGCGGTTGGATCTGAAAAAAACACCGGCGATGGAGCCGGCATCCTGACCGCAATCCCCCATGAATTCCTGAAAAAAGCCGCCTCCGCCGACGGTATTAATATCCCTGAGCGCGGAAAGTACGGCGCCGGTCTGATTTTTCTTCCCCAGGAGCAGACTCTCAGGGCGAAGTGCCTGCGGGAGTTTGAAAGCATCGCCCGTGAAGAAGGGCTTGAAGTGCTGGGCTGGCGCAGCGTGCCCACCGACAATGCAATGATCGGACCTTCCGCCCGGGCCTCGGAACCGGTGATGTAGAACGTCTTTGTCAGTGCCCCGGGTCTGGATCAGGACGAGCTGGAGAAAGCCCTCTTCATTTTGCGCAAGCGGGTAACTCATCGCCTGAGAGGCAGTGAAGACTGCGACCCCGAGGATTTCTTTTACATCTGCTCCCTGTCCACCCGGGTGATGGTATACAAGGGTATGCTGATGCCCGAACAGCTCTTTCCATACTTTCCGGATCTTCAGCGGGATGATTTTATTTCGCACCTGGCTATGGTTCACAGCCGCTTTTCCACCAACACCTTCCCCAGTTGGGATCGGGCTCAGCCCCTGCGTTTTATGAGTCACAACGGTGAAATCAACACCCTCCGGGGAAACGTCAATAAAATGCGGAGCCGGGAAGGAACCCTTGAGAGCCCCGCTTTCGGACCGGCACTGGAGCGCAGCTTCCCGGTGAATGAGCCGGATTTATCCGACTCGGGTAATTTCGATAATGTTCTTGAACTGCTTCTCATGACCGGAAGGGAACTGCCGGAAGCGGTCATGATGATGATTCCCGAGGCCTGGCAGCGGCATCCGACGATGGACGCGAAAAAGCGCGAGATGTATGAGTATTTTTCGACCATGATGGAACCCTGGGACGGACCGGCTTCCATCGTTTTTACCGACGGAACCTATATCGGCGCCACCCTCGACCGGAACGGTCTGAGGCCCAGCCGCTACTACGTCACCGAAGACGATATGGTCATCATGGCCTCGGAAGTCGGAGTCCTCGATATACCCGAGGAGTCGGTGGTCTCGAAGGGGAGATTACAGCCCGGCCGCATGTTCCTGGTGAACTTCGAGGAGGGGCGGATCATCGATGATGCGGAACTGAAAACCCGCTACAGCGATGCAAAACCCTACGGCAAGTGGCTCGAGGAACAGCGACTGACCATAGATGAAATTCCGGTGCCCGGGGAAGTGGGCGATTTGGACGAACGAAGCCTTCTTGCGCGCCTGAAGCTCAATGGCTTTACCTGGGAGCATCTTCGGGAAGTGCTCAAGCCCATGGCCGAGCTGGCGAAGGAACCCCTGGGCTCAATGGGGAATGACGCCCCGCTGGCGGTTCTCAGCGACCAGCCGAGAATGCTTTACGATTATTTCAAACAGTTGTTCGCTCAGGTAACCAATCCGCCCATCGATTCAGTGCGTGAATCGGTGATTATGAGCCTCAAAAGCTACATTGGACCGGAAAAAAACCTTCTGGTTCCGGGGTCCGAGAACGCCCACCGCCTGATGCTGGAAGAACCGGTGATTACCAACGACCAGCTGGCAGCCCTGAAGGCCATCGACTACCGGGGCTGGACCAGCAAAACCATCGACATCTGCTATCCGGTGCGCTCGGGGGCCGAAGGCTTGGTCGCGGCTCTGGACCGGATCTGCGATGAAACCGATCGGGCCATCGCCGAAGGCTATTCGCTGGTGATCCTCTCCGATCGCCAGGCCGGCCGAAACGCCATACCCTTACCGTCCCTGCTGGCGGGGGGCGCCATCCATCAGTATCTGGGAAAGCATCATAAGCGGACCCAGGACGGCCTGGTGCTTGTATCCGCCGAACCCC
>CAWZYW010000411.1:0-3293 GCA_963966255.1 uncultured Salinispira sp.
CATCTGTCCTTTTCCGCAAAAACTGATCACATCATCGACTGGCACGAAACGATTTTCAGCGAAATCGCCGAAAAGCGGAAGCTCGAAGGCGTGCAGGAAGTTCACGACGAAATCATCAAGAACCGCGTTATCATGAATTTCAACCAGCAGGGCGTGAGCACCGACCAGGTAATCCGCAGCCTCTCCGCTTTGGTCGGCGAAGGTCACTTCGACGCTCAGGTCATTGTCGTCGATGGTTACGATTTCGAGCACGGAAAGCTGGAAACCCTGAAAGCCCTGCGGGATTTCGCCAAGGAACATAAAATCGCCATCTGGGCGACCGCGGACATCGATAACAACGTTGATGAACGGGGCGTACCCGCGGTCCTCAAGAGCTATATCGATGAAGTCAACGTACTCATCGACCTGCAGAACAAGGATGACCACATCGAGCTGAATCTGGTAAAAGATCACGATCGCTATGTCGACGAAGATCTCCACTTGAAGCTCGAGCCGAAGACCTTGCTCATCGTGGAAGAATAATTGCCGTATCAAGCATAAATATAACCCAAGTGTGCAGAGAGCCCGGAACATCCGGGCTCTTTTTTTGACCCAAATTCACGACATCCATGCTAACGGGAAATAAAATGAGCCCCGCATATGCGGGGCTCGGGGAAAATCGGGGGCGCAGGATGCGGCGGGAGGTGCATATGCATCCTGCGGTACGGCTTTTTAAATGTGCGCCTCTATCAGTTCGGGGGAAGGATTACCGCATCGATTACGTGAATGACGCCGTTGGAAGCCTTGATGTCGGTGATAACCACCTGAGCCTGATTAACAAAAACATTTCCGTTCTGTATGCTTATGCTGACATCAGATCCCTGAAGGGTGGTGGCTGAATCGAGTGTTACCACGGTATCAGCGAATACTGTGCCGGAAACGACGTGATAGAGAAGGACATCGGTCAGGGCGGGGATATTTTCCAGCAGACCCTCGACGGTACCTGCGGGAAGCGCAGCGAACGCGTCATCGGTGGGGGCGAATACCGTGAAAGCGCCGTCGGACGAAAGGGTTTCCACAAGCCCTGCCGCATCAAGAGCTGCGACGAGAGTGGTGAATCGTCCGTCTTCCACAGCGATTTCAGCTATACTGGGAAGAGTGACGACTTCTTCCGTCTTTGTTTCTTCACTGGCGGCTTTTTCAACTGCGGGCTCCGCAGGTGTTGCGCAGGAAGCGATAATCAATACCATGGCGACAATACCGATGCCAAGTGCTTTTTTCATGTACTGCTCCTCGTGTGCTATGCACATCGTTTTTCCCTTTGGGATACTTGGAATATACCCAATGTATAGGTATAGTAAAGAAAAAGTTATACAAAAATTGGATCTGCATGGATAAACAATACAGTATTCAGGAAGCATCACAATTAACCGGACTCTCGGATGTTCTTCTCAGGGCATGGGAGAGCAGGTATAAAGCGGTTATTCCCGGAAGAAATGCGGGAAACCAGAGGCGATACAGCCTTGACCAAATCGAACGTTTGCGTCTGCTGGCTCGGGCAGTAGAAAGGGGGCATCGAATCAGTTTACTCGCCGACCTCGATACGCCGGAACTGGAGTCTCTTCTGCATGACTCAGAGGATTCTCCCGGAGGCCTTCTTGGTGAGTCACTTGATGATGCCTATTCCGCGATCCGTGCGATCCGCCCCGGTGAGCTCGGCAGGATATTTCAGGATGTGGCTGATGCGCTTGGACCCGTCCGGATGCTCGAGTCTTTCGCCCTGCCTCTGCTGTATGAACTGGGGGCAGGCTGGCGCGATGGAACCTGGAAAATCCAGCATGAGCACCTAGCGACGGAAGTCCTGAAAATTTTCATCCTGAATCAAGCCAGCCACAACCCTTCACCGCCCGATGCTCCCGCACTGCTTTCGGCGACGGCCCCCGGTCAGCGGCATGAGATCGGAGCCATGGCAGTTGCCATGACCGCCAGCATCGCCGGTTTTCAAAGTTATTATCTCGGACCGGATTTGCCGGTTGCGGAATTGATAGATCTTGCGAATTCACTGCACCTGCGCGTATTGGCGGTGAGCACCGTCTTTCCGGAAAGCCTCTCGCAAACACGGCGGGATATTGAGGCCCTTGAGCGTGGCCTGCCTGACAGCTGCCGTCTCCTGCTGGGGGGCCAGTCCGCAGGACTGTTGAATATCAGCGGTATCGAATTGGCTCCATCGGACCTGCTAGGATTCTTACGCTGGTTGTCAAACCTGCTTGAAAGTGAAGGGAACGCGTGAAGCCTCGTATACGCTCAGCCGGCCGCGATGACCTTCCTTTTCTGAGGGAGATGCTGTTCCATGCGGTCTATTGGCGGGCCATCAATCGAGGCAGGGAGCCTTCGATACCTCAGGGACTGGCGGCGGAGGGTGTCATGAATGCCTTGAACGACTGGGGCCGAGAACTGGGTGATTGCGCCATATTGGCGACGGACGGCGATATTCCTATAGGGGCGGCCTGGTACCGGCTCTACAAAAAGGACCGGGCAATCCGCGGTTATCTCGACGGGAAAACTCCGGTGCTGGTACTGGCGGTGAGTCCGGAGTATCGATATAGGGGTGTCGGAACGGCCCTTCTGGCACGGCTCAGTGAGCTTGCCGCTGATCAGGGTTTCGCGCGCCTGAGCTTGATGGTTTCCATGGATAATCCCGCTCTCAGGCTATACCGTGCGGCGGGGTTCCGTCCCCACCTGAATACTGAAGACTCAATACTCATGGTGCTCGATCTGCCTTCTTGAACGCGGTATCCTGAAATAATCAGCCTTCGGTATTCACCTGCATGTCGTCTTCGTCCATGCCGGCATCGAAATCGTCCTCTTCGCTGGAGGCGGGTTTTTCCTCGGGTTCTTCGGCTTCGACTTCGGCTTCCAGACGTTCGAAAATCATCTCTTCAATTGCGTCTTTGGATTTGCTCAGTGATATGCTGAGCTCGTCGACCAGGAGCTTGATGGCGGAATCATAGAGCTTGCGTTCGAGGATGGGCAGTTCTTTGATTTTGCTCCGATGATAGAGGGTCTGCACCACCTGCGCGATATCAGTCACGCTGCCTTTAAGAAGTAACTGACGATTCATTTCGTATCGCATCTTCCAGTCGGCGGGGGCGACTTCGTAAGCGCCTTCGATGAGCTTCAACGCATCGTTCGCCTGCTTTTTCGGTACGATGGCCCGGATGCCCCGCTCCTCAGCCTTATCGACGGGAATCATTATGGTCATATCGCTGACTTCGATATAAATGATGTAATATTTCGTGGGCTCGCCCTTGAAA
>CAWZYW010000412.1:0-3291 GCA_963966255.1 uncultured Salinispira sp.
AAGGGGAAGCAAACCCGCGGGTCGCAAGGGCTACCGCCGCGATCCCGCAACGGAATCCCAGCGCATAATGGGCTTCGGCGGGGCGTTTCCCGAAGCTGCCGCCTATACCCTGAGCAGGATGAGCGAAGAAAACCGCCGCAGGGCATTGCGTCGCTACTTCGATCCTGATGACGGCCTGGCATACAACATCGGTCGTATTCCCGTTCACTCCTGCGATTTCTCCCTTGGCAATTACACCTATATCGAAGAAGGCGATACGAGCCTGACCAGTTTCGACCTGTCACACGAGGAGCAGTGGCTTTTTCCGACGATCCGCGACGCAAGGGATATCCGCGGCGATGATATTCGTCTCCTGGCCTCCCCCTGGAGCCCGCCCGCCTGGATGAAGTCTAACCGCGAAATGAACAACGGAGGCAAACTCCTTCCCGAATACCGGGAGCTGTGGGCCGATTACCTGCTGAGATACGTGCGGGAAATGCGGGAACTGGGGTTCGATCTCTGGGGTCTTACGGTTCAGAATGAACCGGCGGCGGTCCAAACCTGGGATTCATGCATATACAGCGGCGAAGAAGAGCGGGATTTCGTCCGGGACTTCCTCGGTCCCCGGGCCCAGGCATCGGGGCTAGGGGATTTGAAGATCCTGGTGTGGGATCACAACCGGGACATCATTGTCGATCGTGCGAAGGCGGTTCTGTCTGACCCGGAAGCGGCGAAGTACGTCTGGGGGGTCGGCTTTCACTGGTACGTCAGCGAGGAATTCGGGAACGTAGGCGAGGTTCACCGGCTTTTTCCCGACAAGCATCTTCTCTTTACCGAAGGCTGCCAGGAGGGCGGGGTTCACCTGGGCTCCTGGGAAACCGGAGAGCGCTATGCCCGGAACATGATCGGGGATTTCTCCAACTGGTGCGAAGGTTATCTCGACTGGAACCTCGTTCTGGATGAGACCGGGGGGCCCAATCACGTGGGCAATCTCTGCGATGCCCCGATTATCGCCGATACCGCAAAGGACCGCCTGATTTTCAACAGCTCCTACTATTATATCGGACAGTTCAGCCGGCATATCAGCCCCGGTGCCCTGCGCATCGGCCTGGACAGCATTTCAGACGGCCGGGAGACCTTGCTGGCGGTGGCATTTCGAAACCCCGACGGCAGTCTGGTGGCCGTCGTCCTCAACGAAACAGACGAGCCCGGGACCATTGCCATTACTGTAGGCGGTGAAACCGCCGACCTCGATATGGAAGACAGGAGCATCGCCACAATAGTATTTCGTCCGCTGGGAAGCGGGCCTTAAACAGGGAAATCAACCCTCCGGCGGAGGGTGATAAAGAGCATATACGGCGGGTCGAACCGCCGGAAACGGCGGAAAACCCGTCAAAAAGGAGTAAAGGATGAAAGGATTTCGCTTTTCGTCACTGTTTATCATGGTAATCATGATGATCGCGGTAACGGCATCCCTCAGCGCCCGTGGGGGCTATGAAGGACTGGATACCGAAGTCGAGGGTGAGCTGACCATCATGATGTGGTCCGGCGACAATACCTTCATGGAAGACATCGGCCGGAGACCTATACCTGCCGAAGAGCTTCGCGGTCAGAACCAGGCTGCGGCCTATGCGGTGGCCCAGGAGTTCAACAAGGTATATCCCAATGTCAAGATCAATATCTTCGCGAAAGCAGACGGTCCCGATGACGAGAACGCCATCTGGGCTCAGCACCGGGAAAACTTCGCCGCAGAATACGGTCATTATCCCGATATCTGGGCGGCCACCGACGTTCCCGGCGATATCGCCCGGGGTCTTATCACCGATCTGTCGATTTTCGCCGACGATCCCATGTATCAGAGCTTCAATCCCGCCATCATGGATCTGATCAACTACGACGGCTTTCAGGCCGGTCTTCCCCAGTACCTGCTTCCCTGGGGCGTATTCGTGAACCGGGCCCTCGCGGAAGACAACAACCTGGATGTTCCCGATGTCGACTGGGACATCGATGAGTTCACCGACTACATCAGCCAGGCTGACATGGAGAACTTTTTTGGCGTGCCCGCTCCTCCCCTGGCATTCATCGAAACCGGAACCGATACCATCCGTGCCCAGATGAACAGCTGGCAACCCGGTGAGCAGTTCGTGGACCTGGACAGCGATCAGGTCAAGGACCTGGTGGATTACCTGCCCGAATGGGCCGAGTACTCCGTCTTTCCCCAGTTCGATGCCGGAAACATTCCTCAGGAAGTAATGGATGCCAACTGGTGGTGGGGCTTCAAGTTCTTCATCGACGGAAAGCTCCTGGCCCTGGACGGCGATCCCTGGATGATGGGCGACGCGGCCCACCCGGATCCCAATCACTGGGGACGGGCGCAGAGCGCTGACTGGGACATCTATCCCCGGCCTTCCACCGACTACCGCGGAAACACCGTCGGCGTCGTTCTGGACCCCATGGTCGTGTACAACTACGCCCTGGAAGACGGCGATCCGGAAATGAGCGAGGAAGAGCTCGAAAAAGCCCGCCTTGCCTACACATTCATGGCGTTCTGGGTCGGCGACAGCCGAAGCTGGGAAGCCCGTGCCAACCAGATGTTCCTGGACGGCGAGATCCTGAAGACATCCATGAACGACTCCTTCCCCATGGTCAGCGATCCTGCGGTTTTTGAAGAGCAGATGGGATACTGGTACAGCACCGAGACCCACGCCCGTTTTGCCGACGAAGACCTGATGCCCGGATTCCACGAGGTTCTGCGCCTCTGGCAGGAAGGGGAGATCTGGGACGTATCCGACAAGGTATTCCCCTGGTTCCACGATTTCGAAGGAACCCGCCGGGTCAACCTCTACGAATGGCAGTCCATCGGTAACGCCGACGTAACCGGCACCACCTGGAACGATCCCAACCTGGCGGACACCATCAAGTCCCGCCTTGCAGACTGGAACCGCTCGATCAACGCGAACTTCGAGCAGTCCCTGGCTGAAATGGAAGCTGGCCTGGCTACCTTCTACGGTCGCTGAATCGGCTTCTGAATCTTCTGGGCTCCCCGGTTTTCCGGGGGGCCTGGTTTTTCTTTGGCCCCGAGCATTGGGCGCCCAGGCGAACCGGCTCATGGGGAAATGATACATGAATGAAAAAATAAAAACGTTGATTTTTTATGCCGCGCTGATTCTCATCGGCGCCGTGTCGGTTATCCTGGTGCTGATTCCCCGGCCTAAACTGGTGGAAGCGGTTTCGGAGGAAGACCGCCTGGCGGCGTATCTGCTGCTGCTGGAAGACCTGCCGGTACAGTCCGGCGATCTGTCTCTTATACAC
>CAWZYW010000413.1:0-3279 GCA_963966255.1 uncultured Salinispira sp.
GGCGATGAGAACAGCGCCAGCGTCTTCGAGCTGGTGGACGAAGAGCCCCGGCCCTTCCCGGATGCGGATTTCCAGACGAATTTCCGCAGCACCCTGGGCATGCTCATCGACGGGCAGAACCGCTTATGGATCATCGATCCGGCGACCATCGACGGCAGCCGGGATAGCGCATTGTTCGCATTCGACGTGGACGGCGGAGAGCTGCTGCGGGAATACCGCTTCGAGCAGGACTGGGATTTCGCCCAGGACATTCAGGTCACCGCCGACGGACGATACCTGATTTCTGCCGACACCGGGCTGTTTGGTTTTATCCCGGCGAAGCTTCTGGTCCTGGACATCGAAAGCGTCGAGTACCGGGTCCTCCTGAAGGGGCACCCCAGCGTGGGAACGGAAAACTGGGGAATCCGGGGACCCGACGGGGAGAAAACCTCGGTGTTCTTCGGCCTCATCGACTGGCAGGCCGGGGTCGACGGCATCACCATCAGTCCGGACCAGAAATGGCTCTACTACGGATCCATCAATCACTCTCAGCTCTATCGCCTGCCGCTGAACCTGCTTACCGACCCCGCGGTTTCCGAAGAGGATATCGAGGCGGCGGTGAAGGCGGTCGGAGTAAAACCCCTGAGCGACGGTCTGAGCATTGACATCGAAGGCAATGTCTATATCACCGACATTGAGAACGGCGGCATCGCCCGGATGTCCCCCGACGGAACCCTCGAGACCCTGGTGAAGGATTCCCGGGTCCGCTGGGCCGACGGCATCAGCTTCGGCCCCGACTCCTGGGTGTATTTCACCGACAGCGCCATCAGCGCGTACCTGAGTCAAACCGGTGATCCGCCGGATCCGGCAGTCCATGGGCAGCACGGTCCCTACGGGATTTATCGATTTCGAAACGATCTGCCCGGGTTTCCCGGGAGATAATAACAGCCCGGCGGGTAGCGCCGGGCAATGAGCGTACCGGGGGCAAAGCTTAGAAGAGCTTGAATCCGATGTGCACCGAGGCGAAGGGCATGAATCCCGCTATGTGGTATTCATCACCGGCGATGATGGTCGAGTAGGTCACCTCGCCGGGTTCGAAGGTGCCGCGGATCTTCCACTGGTATCCGGCTCCGACCCATGGCCGGATGTACAGCCGATTGAGGAGGCTTTCCGAGCGATGGAAGGGCGACCACCGGTATCCGAACTGAAGGGCCACCATGGCGAGATTCGTCCGGTTGGTCTCCCCGGGAAAATCATCTCTGCTCAGGTTCAGTTCCTGGGTGAACAGCTGCAGGCCGGCAAACCAATGATTCGCCTCCGGGATAAAATGGTAGTGGACCCACAGACCCGCGCCCTGGTTTATCTTCGCCTGCCAGGGTACGCCGGCATTTCGCTCATCAGCATTAATGACGAAAGCCGGTAAATTGAGGCCCGCGACTGCAGAAATTCCCAGACTGATCCGCCGGGAGGGAAAGCTGTATCCAGCATGTACGCTGGCCCCCCCAAGGACAATCGCCAGCGGATCGGTCTCGATGACCCCGGCTCCCCTGCCCCGCCCGGAATCAGCCTGGGAATGTAGGGGAACCAGAGCCAGGGCAAAAAACCCTGCAATGACCAATACGAACCTGATCGCGTGGGGGATTTCTATTCTTCGGATCATTCTGCGTTCTCCTCAGGGTTCTTATGCAAAACCCAGATGCCGACCATTTCGTCCAGAGCCAATCTCTCTTCGAATCCCGCAGAGCGTTCCCGGGCGAAATCCCTGATAATCCGTGGATCGATTCCCGAACCTGCCCGGGCCCGGGCCCAGAGATGAAGCACCCTCCTGCGCGGACCGGGAAGAGACGATCCGGATATCCCCCGTGCCCGTCGCGGAGACATGCGGTCGGTGGGTTCGACGATCAGCAAACGGCCATCGGGCTTCAGCGCCTTCCACAAATGATTCAGCCCGGCGCGCACATCGGCCTGCAGGCTGAGCAGAGACGCGATTGACAGTACTGCCGCATCGCTATTGCCGAGGGTTTCCAGAGAGCCTGTCGTAAATCGCGCCTCGATCCGTTCTTTTTTGGCGAGCAAACGCGCCGCCTGGAGCATATCAGGTGAGGAATCGATTCCCTCGGATTGATATCCCCTTCTGGAGGCCAGGCGAACCATCAGGCCCGGACCGCAGCCGATGTCCGTCCAGCACTCGCCGTTCCCCGGAGGGAGCATCTCAACCGCTTCGGCATACAGGGCGCGGTAAAAACCCGCGCCCTGCACCCAGGTGAAAAAAGAAGATGAAAGGCTCATCGGGAGCCTGTTCCGGTATCAGCGAAGGCGCTGCCCTCCGCCTTTGCCGGCGCCCATACCAAAAGAAGCACCAGGAATACCGCGGCATTGACCATGGGGAATACGCTGCTGCTCAGAGCCACGTTGGCAAACAGGGTATAATACAACCCCACCGCCAGATCGACGGCCTGGATGAGGCCCATGAGCATCCACCAGACCCGGTTGCCCCGGGGATCCCGGGCGATGACGAACATGCCGATTCCGTATGCAAGGAACCGTGCCGCCAGTTGCCCGTAGAGATAATTCTGGTCGGGCTGAGCTTCGGTAAAACCGAAAAGCGAAAAGAATCCGTTGGGCACCAGGAGAAACGCCGCGCCGAGGGCGAGCTGGCTGACTCCGATGACCCATGCAAGAATGCGCTGTTTTGTCATGTTACGCTCCTATGTGTAAATGATATATAGACTATATTTCTTTTATTATTATGTGTCAATAAATATATTGCGTATATGGCTATTATTTTGTATTCTCATAGTATGTCAGCTGGACTTGCGTTTACTCAGGCTCTCTACGTCCTCGTTTTCATCGGCGATAAAACCCGCCAGGGGATGGCGGATTTCGTTTCAACGCCCCAGATCTCCGAGACGTTGAACATACCCAAACCTTCGGTAGTGAGGATCCTGAAGCTTCTTGGCCAGGAAGGCCTGGTGGAAACCGGGGCGGGCATCAAGGGCGGCGTGCGACTCAGCGAGGACCCCGGGTCCATCAGCCTCGATCGGGTATACCGGGCCATCGAAGGATCCAGACCGCTGTTCCGCCTCGACCATTTCCTCAATGTCACCGGCGCGCGTCCGGAAGCGGCGGCAGCCCGGATCTCCGCCACATTGAAGGAAACCGAAGAAGAATTCAACGGGAGCCTTCGTCGGCGTTCCCTGGCGGATTTGCTGGGTTGATCCCTCCGAAATCGCCGAAATTACCCTTCTTGCTGCTGTCTCTTATACACATCTCCGAGCCCACGAGACCGAGGCTGATCTC
>CAWZYW010000414.1:0-3273 GCA_963966255.1 uncultured Salinispira sp.
AACTCTATTTCAGGCAGCCCGTCGCCCCGCCGGATCGCAAGATCAAGGTGCCGCTGGAGCGTTTCCGCCAATTTTGCCGGCAGCAGTTCCTCAAAGCTCTTTCCCCGGGCATCCTCGACCCCTGGCTTACAGAGGATAAGAAACTGTTCGTTGGAGCTCAGGCAGCGATGGTTTGAATCGACAAGTACCAGGCTCTCGTCGATCAGAGTTGAAGAAAGCCTGGGGATCGTCGTGACCCCGCTTCCGTCGATACCCCTGCTGCGTCGTCGGTAGCCGAGAAGCAGCAGAAACAGCGAGATGAACAGGAATAATATCGACAGGACGAAAAGTAGATCCACGAATACCATTCTAAACGATTTTCTTTATTCCCGCTGTTCCAACATGGTAAACAGGTGGCGGCGGGTTAGCTCTCCCATGCTCCTCAAACGGGTGAATGACGGATCCTTGTGATAATTCGACAGTTCCAGTGCCAGTTCGTCGATGTTTGCCGGCGGGGCGATGGGATCCTGCGCCATGGCAGCGAACAGATCCTCGAGCCGAAGCCGGGCCGAGTTCGCCCTCCGGCGCATCAGTGACCGTTCCTCCGACTGATATTGGCGGATGGTCTCCGGCGGGAGGCAGTCCCAGACCATTTCCACCACCTCCTGGTTTTCCTGGTAGAACTGAGGCATGTAGACTTTGAGTTGAGGCTCGTGGCACTGGCGGTCGAAATCGATGGCTCTCACCCGGTATTGTTTGGCATCGAAGTCCTGGGTCAGCACCATAACGAAATTATAGCTGCGCATATCTCCCAGGAGTTTGGCGAAACAGCGCTCGGAAAACTTCACGAATTCCTTGGAGACTCGAATGCGGTTGATCTCCGGATCACGTATTAAATAATCCCCGATAAAAATATCTCCGGGTATCCCCGAGATATGCTCCTCGATGAGGGTCTCGCCGTGGACCAGAATGTTAATCCGGTTGGGCGAGAGAATATGTTCCAGTTCAAGGCCGTAGATCCGGCTGGCATCGGCCTTTTTCACGTAGTAATAATCGTGGTTGTCGTTGTAGCGGTTGACCACTCTGATCCGAAACGGCTGTGAATTACCGAATTCGCAATAATCGATGCGGTCGATGTAAAGATGTTTGAGAAAAGCCTGGTTTCCTTCCATTTTCAACGCGGCGTAGACCTGGCAAAGACGCTGGTCCAACAGATCACGTTGAGCCGGAGCATAGAGCACCGTCTGCCAGTAGCTGTCGATCCCGTCGCGATCGTAGAGGGGGATCTGTTCGCTGAATTCCCGCAGCTCTTTGTAATTGAGGTCCTGATCGAAAAGTCGCCCGTATTCTCCCAGGTATTGATACAGGGGGGTCCGGATCGGGTACGAGGGCTTTTTCTCATCAATGTGGACCAGATCTGCTTCGCTTATCCGCATGCGCTTTTCCTCCGCTTCCGCCTTTAGTATTCTACTACAATCCCCCGCCTGGTTCGGCAGGAAATGCGGGGATATCGATATGCGGAGGTTGATAATGGCGCGAACGGTATCGCAGGATCAGCAGAATCGCAGAAATGCCCCGGTGGCGATAATCGGTGCGGGACCCATCGGTCTGGAGCTTGCGGCGAATTTCCGTCGGTACGGGATCAGCTACCTGCATTTCGAAGCGGGCCGGATGGGGGAAACCATCGCCCGCTGGCCGGCCTGGACCCCGTTTTTCAGCAGCCCAGAGCGGGTTGCCATCGCCGGGGTTCCGCTGCAGAGCGTCCATCAGAATATGCTGACCGGCGAAGAGTATCTTGCATACCTGCGGGCGGTGGTAGAGCAATATGACCTGCCCATCCTGAGCGAGCATCGCATCATCGGCGCCAGGACCCTGGAAGGCGGCGGATTCGAGCTGGAGAGCGATTATCGCGGCCGGATTTCCCGCTGGCGGGTCGAAAAGCTGATTCTCGCCCACGGCAACATGCACGAACCGCGCCGCCTGGGCATCCCCGGCGAGGATCTCGAGCATGTGGAGCACCATTACCGGGATGTCCACCGCTTTTTCCGACGGGATCTGCTGATCGTCGGTGGACGGAATTCCGCGGTGGAAGCGGCAATCCGCTGTTATCGGGCCGGGGCCCGGGTGACGCTGATGCACCGCCGAGGGGAACTCGATGCCAGGCGCTTGAACAGCCGATACCATCTGGAAATTTCCATTCTCATCGACAAGGGCAAGATCCGCTTTATCCCGTCGGCGGAGCTCGTTGAAATCCGGCGGGATTCGGTGGCATACCGCGATCCGGCCGCCGACGGCCATGGTTCTGCCGGCTCCGGCGATTCGACCGGTGCTACGCGGGATCTGGATGCGGACTTCGTTATGCTGTGCCTCGGCTTTTCCAAGGATACCTCGCTGCACACTGCCCTCGGCATTCCTCTGGATGAGGACGGATCGCCCCGATTAAATGAAAGCACCATGGAAACTCCGGTCCCCGGATTGTATCTGGCGGGAACCGCCGCCGGAGGAACAAAGGATTCCTACGGCATCTTCGTCGGCACCAGCCATGTGCATGTGGAACGGATCATCGCCGACATATGCGGCGAGCCGGCGATAGTTGGCGACGGGGGAGGGCGTCACTATCCATTCGCCCGGCGGGATATCGAGCCCACCGAAGGAAAGGCTTAGGTTGATTCCCCGGTCGATTGAGAGTACTTTTTGCGTATGAGAAGATTTCCTGACCTGATTTCCCAGAATTTACGCAGCGGGAAGGGTAGCTTTCCCCGGGGTTTCTCCAGCCGCTGGAACGTGGTGCTCACAGGTTTCCTGATGGAGCATCAGACCAGCATCGAAACCTGGATTCCCCATGTGCAGCGATGGCAATCAGAGTTCCCTTCATTTTCGTATTATGAAATGCCCGTGTTGCCGCCTTTCGACTTTGCGTCCAGAGCGTCCATCCATCTCAGTCTGAAGTGGTACATGGGAGATTCCCGTCGTCGGGAGCAGATGTATCCGGTGTTCACCGACGTTCGCGATTTCATGCGGGCGACCAATACCCCCAACCAGGCCCAGTCCCGGACCTTCCTTCTGGACAGTCGGGGCAATATTCTTATCAACGCCCCGGGACCTGCCCGGGAAAATCTATTAGAATTATTCGAAAGAAAGTTTACCCAGGCCGATGAGGATATCTGGCGCCCCGAGAACTGATCCGCGAACCATCGTTCGCACATCAGATCCTGAGCCTTAAACCTCCGGCCAATCCCCAGGAGATTACATGGCCGACCAGAAAAACGAAGACCGGGAATCAAAGTCATCGGA
>CAWZYW010000415.1:0-3267 GCA_963966255.1 uncultured Salinispira sp.
GCGGCGTTTTGTGCATCGTCAGCCGGACTCGCATCATCCGAAGTCTGCTGGCTGTCGGTCCCGGTTTCGCCGGCCAGCCGGGGCTCCGTCGCCGGCTCCCTCAGGAAGAACAGCCAGATCACTACGGCCAGAGCGCCCAGTGCGAGGGCCGCCAGGATCCAGGGCAGCCATCCCCGCTGCCTGCGGTCACCGGCCGCAGCCCTGGCAACCGCGTCGCTCTCACCGGGGGAATGTCTCCCGCCGGCGCGTGCGACAGCTTCAGCTTCCGAAACGCTGCGAGTTCCGCGCTCCCCGGCATCGGCAGGAGATGTGGTCCCCACGCCGTCTCCATCTTCCGGAGTTTCGGCGGCGGGCGGTACCCTGCCGGCCTGAATGGCCTGCAGGCTGCGCAGGGCCTGGGAAAGCCGTCGACGTTCAGCCTCGAATTCGGCGGTCGGACGCTTCCACTCGACGAGTGCGAGAACTTTATCCCGCAAAGACTGGCGCTGCTTGATTTCCCCTCTGGTAAGATCCGATGCGAGGACCAGCGCGAAGTCGTATTCTCCTTCCCGTTCGACGAGCAGGCCGGAAAAGGGAAAGAGCAGTTCATCCTGAAGGGATTCGATGGCCGGGAAATCCGCGGGTTTCAGGGGAGCAGTTTCACCTTCGACGATCGAACGGTTCCACATCCAGGCCAGGAGGGCAAGGCGCCCTATCGGATCATCCTTCGCCGTCAGCATCTGTTCAGCCAGTTTCCTCCGTCCGCTTTCATCCAGATCGGCATATTGCTTCACCGCACTACGACGGGTACTGCCCATTAGGTGCTCGAGGCGGCCCTGAGTCTTATTGACGGCGCTTTTAAAGCTTCGCGAACTGGACGCCTCGAGGGTGTACGGTACGCCGGGAAGGATAAGCGGGGTATCGGCGGCAGACCAGCGGGACCCGTCGGGAAGATCGATGGAAAAGCCGACTTCGGCGGGATCCTCGGCCTGCAGCCGGAGACGGTTATACCCGCTGACGACGACGCTTGCCCTGGGCATCGGAAGAGCCGGATCGAAGGCGATCCCCTTGTGGGCCCGGGCCTTGGCATCGATGTGATTTAGCAGGTCCAGGAGATCGGCTTCGAGGTCGGTGGTGGGACCGGTGCCGGCATCAAGGTCCTCCATGACGAATTCCAGCTTGCGGTTTTCCACATGGTGCCATTTGATTATATCGAACAAGGCGTCCCGGTTCGATGGACCGCCGTACCTGAGCAGGAGCTGCGGAGGGATCATCCGGCTCGCGAGGGCCCCCAGGGATTCCCGCCGGAATATTAGGCTTTCAATAATTCCGTCATTATAAAGAAGGGTTCCGGCTCCCGGCACCCGGATAAAACCCGGTTTTTTCAGATCACGGCGATCGATGGATCCGGGATCCTGACTGATGAGATCATTAACCCTCTGGAGCACATGAAGCATGTGATCATCGGTTTTTTCACGCTCAAGCAGATCGAACAGGCGGTGGCCGTCGATGAATACCCGGAGATTTCCGTCGCGGAAAAAATGCACCTTCGCGCCGCTCTCCTCGGGGATCCCGTCACCCACCGATTCGATGGGTTGAAGTTCGATCTCTTCCTTGCGGATAAAATGGCGCACCGCTTTTATCAGTTCGGGAGACCCCACATAGTGCATATGCCGGGTAATAGGTTTTTCGAGGCAGTCCAGCTCCTCGAAGTAGTCCCCGGTCATCCGATCCGGCAGAACCACCGAACCGATGTGGCAACGGATATCTTCGGGGAGATGTTCACTGGTACCGATTCTCAGGAACGGGCGATATTGCCGGTCACCCTTGCCCATATAGATGACGTAGCACTCCCGATCGAGACGGTAAACCCTGCTGCCTGATAGTTTTGTGTTCTCTTGTTTTTCCACCAAATACTACTATATGCGTTGAATCGCCGGTTGTCAGCCTTAACAGTGGCAATTTTCCGTATTTTCGAGTATTGTGGGCTGAACGGGGAGAAAAATGGTTATTACCCAGAATCGCGAAGCGAAAATCATACCTATTGCCGGGGGTAAGGGCGGCGTCGGCAAAACCGAACTCTGCGCAAATCTGGGTGTCCGCCTGGGACAGCTCGGATACCGGACCATCGTGATCGATCTCGACCTGGGCGGGTCGAATCTTCACTCCACCCTGGGCATCAAGAACAAGAATTCTGGACTGGGGAATTTCCTCTCGGACCGCGCTCTTGGATTTAACGATATTATATACGGCACTCCCTACCCCAATCTGGATTTCGTACCCGGCGACGTGCTGGTGGCAAACACCCCTAACGTCACCTTCGCGCAGAAGCGGAGCATCATCAGGAATATCGAGCGGATCGATGCGGACTATATTCTCCTCGACCTCGGTTCGGGGGCCAACAACAATGTGGTGGATTTCTTCCTGGCCTCGAATTCGGGCATCATCGTCTCCTCCCCCCACGTAGGAGCCATCCTGAATGCCTACAGTTTTCTGAAAAACACCACCTTCCGCTTCCTTATGCGGGCCTTCAGCGGCGACAGCGCCGTTGAAAAATACATACGGCAGACAATAAAAGAACGGCGCCCCGGCAATCCGGTAAATGTGCAGACCGTGATCGACGGCATGCGGGAAATCGATCCGACCCAGGCTGACCGAGCCGTCCGGATCCTCGGCTATCTCCAGCCCCTGTTGGTGATTAATCTGGTGAGAACTCCAGAGGACTTGAATATCGCCACCAGCCTCCGGGACCTGGTGGGGAAAAATCTGAGCTATTCCCTGGAAGCCCTGGGCTTCGTAATGGCCGACGAGGAACTGGCCAGGAGCCACCGGGCCCACAATCCCCATGTCCTGGAAGCTCCTGAGAGCCTGATGGCCCGTCAGGTGGACCGACTGGCGCAGAAAATCGTCCAGTCCCCCGACTTTCCCAATCTGGCGCTGGACACCAGCATGTATCGGAATTCCTACGAGCTACTCCGGCTTGAAGCCCAAGCCGACTTCGCGGAACTGGCTGCCGCATCCCAGGCGGATGACGCCGATGATCAGACCCGGGAATTCATCGAGATCCTCGCATCCCAGAAAGAACGCATACAGGAATTGCAAAATACCGTCAGAATGCTGACCATCCGGAATCCATAAGATCATGCGGACTCCTCATAGCGTAAGCAAGCAGGTTCACCGGGAAATCGCATACTATGACCTTGACTGGTCGCCACTGCTCCCGGTGGACCGCCAGGCCATAAACGGTTCGGTACCGTCCCTGGCGGGGGTATGGGAACTGTACTGGCT
>CAWZYW010000416.1:0-3265 GCA_963966255.1 uncultured Salinispira sp.
TCTTCATCGTCGTCGAAATCGTCGTCGTCGTCGTCTTCCTCTTCTTCGTCCTCGTCTTCTTCATCTTCGAGATCTTCATCTTCGAGGTCTTCGTCGCTGTCATCTTCCTTCTCTTCATCGTCTTCAAAATCGTCGTTGATTTCTTCATCGTCATCGAAGAGCATGGAGTTGTCATCGAATTCGAAGTCCATCTCACCTTCCACTGTCTCAAGTTGATGATAGAGGATCATTGAACAATAGGGACAAAACAATACCTCAGTTTCGGCTTTGACGTCGTTGACAAATTGGGCAGGAAGAATCATGTTGCAGCCGGTGCATACTGATCGGCGAAGGGGTACTATTCCCTTCCCTCCCTTCGAGCGAATGATCCGTTTGAACTTGAAGATCATTTCCTCATCCATCCCGGGAGTGATCTGCTCTTCCTTATTGGTAAGATCTCCAAGCAGTTTTTCCCGCTTGTGAGTTTCGTCTTCAATTTTCTTCTGCTCGGCTTCCAGTTCTTTTTCCTGGTCTTTGATCAGGCTCTCTTCCCGCTCGATGCTCTGCTGGAGCTCTTCAAGGTACTTCTGTTCCCGCTGAAGTTCCTTCCGGTAATTCTGTTCTCGTTCGGAAGCATCACGAATTTCCTTTACCAGCGCCTCATATTCACGCTGGGTGGAAATATTCACGATCTGCTCTTCGTACTTTTCCCGTTCCCTCTCCGCATCGGTCATATGCACGCGAAGCTCGTTCACTTTTGTCCGGCCGGTTTCGAGCCGATCATTTTTTTCCACATAGGACTTTTTCAATCGATCGACCAGTTCCCGCTTGGTGTTCAGCGCCTTGGGGATTTCCTTGAGCTCTTTCTCCACCGAGTACTTCTCAGCAAGTATGTCCTGAAGCTCCTGCAGTCTGTTAAGTGTTTCCTGAATCATGCTCCGCCTCTATATCTTTCTTACGTTTAGAATTTCGGTGAAAAAAGAACCGATATTAATTGTCTAAATAATCTTTGAGTCGACGGCTCCGTTTGGGATGCCGCAGTCTGCGAAGTGCTTTCGCCTCAATTTGTCGAATCCGCTCACGGGTTACGTTAAAGTATAAGCCGACTTCTTCCAAGGTCAGGCTGTAACCGTCCTCGAGGCCGAAACGCATCTTCAGGACTTCCTGTTCCCTCTCAGGCAGGGTTTTCAGCACTTCACCAAGCTGTTCCTGCAAGAGGGTGAACGCCGTCTGATGCGCAGGATTCTCGACATCCTTGTCTTCAATGAAATCGCCGAGCAGGCTGTCTTCTTCTTCGCCGATGGGTGTTTCCAGGGAGATGGGTTCCCGGGCCACGTTTGTCACAGACTTGACCCTGCTCACGGTCCATCCAAGGCGCTCCGCGATTTCTTCATCAGTCGGTTCCCTGCCGAGGACCTGCATGAGCTGCCGTGATTCCCGAACGACTTTGTTTATCTGTTCGATCATATGCACCGGAACCCTGATGGTTCTGGCCTGATCAGAAATGCTTCTGGTGATCGCCTGCCTGATCCACCAGGTGGCGTAAGTGGAAAACTTATATCCCTTTCGATACTCGAACTTCTCAACGGCTTTTATGAGACCGATGTTGCCTTCCTGAACCAGGTCGAAAAAGTGCAGCCCGCGATTGGTGTATTTTTTTGCGATGCTGACAACCAGCCGCAGATTCGCCTTGATGAGGCGATCCTTGGCGCTCTGCATCATGATTTTTCCGCGTTCGATTTCACCGGCCATATCGAGGATTTGATCTATGGGATTCTCGAATTCGAGTTCATAACTGCGGATCTTCTTCTCGGTCGTCTGAATTTCCCGGATCATTTCCTTGATTTCATCCGCTGCCAGGCCGAGTTCGTCTTCAATGATTTCCCGGTCTTCAAGGATGGTCAGTTTTCGTCCCAGCGATCTCAATTCCCGGGAGTTTTTTACTCGCAGGCGTTTTTCGTTGCGGGTAATTTCACGCTGATAGCTGCGGATTTTCGCAGCGGTATTCACGAACTTATCGGAAAACTGGAGTATTTCATCCTGATGCAGATCGATTTTCGCCAGATCGTCGACCAGCTTATCCCGTTTTATAGAGAGCTCCGAGTGGGAGATGATATCCTCGCCCTTCGCGATGAGCTTTTTCTTCATTTCAATATATGATTTCAGATCGGCGACAACGAGCTTGAGAGGCTCCCGGTAGTACTGACTGAGACGACGTCGCTCGGCAAGATACTCGGAAATTTCTTTCTTGCTCAGACTCATTTCCCGGGGATCTTTTTTGCTGAAGGCCCGGGCGGCCAGATTGAAAAATTCGGGGATCATCATCCCGGATCCGCTGATAACACCTTTGATGATGTTTTCGCCGTCCTCCATCTTTTTCGATAACTCGACTTCCTGTTCGGCGGTGAGAAGATTCTCCTTCCCGATTTCGCGCAGATACAGTCTGATGGGATCGTCGATGGCGCTATCTTTGTCGTTATACACGACCTTTTTTTTCTTTTCGCCTTCTTCCGGTTTTTCGCTTTTTCCGGCTTTGGCTTCCGGTTTTTCTTCCGCTTTCGGGTGTCGGCCGCTGTGGTCATGCGGCGGGTCTTTTTCCAGATCTTCGTTCTGCGCCTGGACTTCCTCGGACATCCGGATATTATTATCCGCCAGCACCACCATCACTTCGTCGATTTTATCGGGTTTTACCAATTCCTCGGGAAGGAGATCGTTGAGTTCATCATAGGACAGAGTTGTTTTATCTTTTGCGTATTCGAGCAGTTTTTTTATTGCAGGATCATTCTGCAGTTCTGTCATGAATCGAATCCTTTAATTCTTGTAATGCCCCGTCAAGATATATTTTTTCTTCGAGCAATTCCCGCAGCAGCTGATTCTCTGATCGCTGCTCGGCTTGTTTCATCAGCATTTCCACTTCCCGCCGACGTTCGGCCTGAATCTCGTAGCGAACTCTCAGAACGGCTAACCCGATGTATTTCCCCGGTTCGCTTCCGTATTCATCGGCTGCAGCCTTCTTTAGTATAAAATTCTTTAGAGCTTCATTGTTGATGTCCGCGATGATTTTATCAAAACTGAGGTTTTGATTACGGTATTGCTCCTCCAACAGCGAATACAGAAGTTGAGCAGTTGCGCCGCTTATTTCCTGGTGACTCAGTTGAGTCCTCACATATGCGAAATGCTCAGGGTGGATTGCCGTAGCAAGCATCAGCTGAAACGGCGGGCTGTTTTCCCGTATCTCATTTCCCGGTGTTGCTACCTTTTCCCGCGGCCGGATTGACCGGTCGGG
>CAWZYW010000417.1:0-3254 GCA_963966255.1 uncultured Salinispira sp.
GCGCTGTTCTCCGACTGCCGGTTTAATGCGGCTGAAAACGTCGCCAGCAGCAGCAGTGCCGAGCTGATAAAAAACAGGAGAAAGAGGGCGGACACGAAGCTTATGGTTTTTTGCCTCAGAGGCATCCGGGAAAACACAGAGGACGGGCTGAATTTCATGGCGTTTCCAATACGTTTATTTCGCCGTCGATAATCCGCTGCTCTATTTCGGATATCTCCTCGATGAGCTCCTGCCCGATGACATTCCGGGTATAGGGAAAATCGCTGAGTCCCACCCCGCGGTTTTCCAGACCAAGACGTACCACGCCACCGGTTTCGAGCAGTCTGCTTTGATATCGTTCCATCAGACTCAGCATCGCCTGATCAAGATTTTTCATGGCTGAGGTTAAAATTTTTCCTTCGGCCAGATAGTCCTGATTCGCATCGACCCCGATAAAGTAATTGCCGCCGGAGGACTTCAATGCGTCGATGGCTCCCAGCCCCGATCCTCCGGCAGCGGCGAAAATGATATCGATTGAATCATCGGCATACCAGCTGAGAGCGATTTCCCGGGCCTTGCCCGGAGCATTGAAACCGGAAAAATCCGGTTCGGATGATAGATATTCCCGGACAATCGTCACTTCGGGATCTGCAAAAGCCGCACCGTTGGCAAAGCCGGCTTCGAACAGCTCCACCGGTGGAATATCGACTCCCCCGATGAACCCGATGCGCCCGGTCCTGGTCATGGAAGCGGCGAGATAACCGGCCAGAAATGCCACCTCCTCCTGAACGAAGGCCACGCTGACCACGTTTTCGGCAATAAATTGATCATAGTCCAGAACGATGAACGTAGTCTCGGGATTGGCCCGGGCGATCTCCGCTATGGCATCGGCTATTGTGTTCGCGCCGGTGAAAATCAACTCGGCTCCCTGGTCCAGTAAATCCTGGATTACCGCCTGCACCGCCGGTCCCTGCCAACTTTCGGGGATCCCGTAGTTAATCCGCACCGGGAAATTTCGGGATATTTCAATCAGGCCGTTGTACTGCATGTCATTAAATCCCAGGTCTCCGATACCCCGGTCTCCAAGAGCCAGTCCAACCAGGGGAAGTTCGGATTCAGGATCTTGATTTTCCGCCGCAGTACCTCCGTCATTCCCGCAGGCCAGTGGTAGAAATGAGGCCATGACGAGTCCCAGGATCCATATGGAGCTTTTCAAAGCGGAAGCCCCGGTTCTTCGGTGGGCATCAGGCCGAATTGATGGTTCTGAGGGTAATTTCATACAAGCCTCCCAAGTCACTGCTTTCAGTATATGAGAATTGGGGGCATTCATGTGGTGTCATTGGATACGTAAATCCTCAATTCGGATGGTCAGTACGCCGTCGGCGGTCTGCGTCGCTTCGAGACTTACCTCGCAGAGCCGAAGTGTCGGGGTCGTAAAATAAACCCGGGTAACTGAATTTCGGGTTAAAAATCCAATAAAGCCATTATAAATATTAACACCTATGATATAATTCCATGCATCGGGATATGCCGCATATGCCGGAGTTCCCCGGGGCTGTTAGGCATGAGTCCCCGGTATCCGAATACATGCCGACAATGCCGGTTTTTCGACAGTCTGGAAGACGGGGGAACCAGGTGCCGTCGGGGGGGGAAGCGTCGTGTTCCTCACCGAAGACCAGGCCAATCGTTGCCGCAAATATCAAAAAAGTTCCTGGCTTTGAGTCCCGGTGACGGGGTGCAAGCGCGAAAGGAGAGGTCCATGTATTATTATTTCCTGATGATTTCATACGCCCTATCGATCTGGATGATTATCGACGCCTGGAAGCGCGGAGCTCCGATGTGGTGGATCGTTATCATTTTTATCCCGCTGGGTGAGTGGGTGTATTTCCTGGCGGTGAAACTGCCGGAATCAGGGGTGCTTTCCAATGGAAGCGGTTTTTCCAGCTTGTTCCGATCCAGGACGCCGCTGAAGTGCCGCCACTGCCGGTTTATGATCGACAGCGACGAAGACGGGGTCGTTTGCGGCAAGACCGGCACCCGGACCTTCCGCACACCGGTTCAGGTCAGCTACTGCCGGGACTTCGAGGGGAGATAGGCGCCGTCATGTCCGATAACCCTCAGGAATCCGAGGTGGAGCGCAGTGACGACGGTCTCTACTACCAATGTCCCTATTGCCGGGAGCGAGTCATCCTCGGCAGCCATGTCTGCGAAAGAGAGCCGGTTATGCCCCGGGGGCGTTCGAAAAAGCCCGGGCCCGCCGACGGGAGAACGAATCAGCGGAGAATAGCGTTCCAGAGCTCCCGGGCGTTTCGCTGGGGACGCTCCCATTCCGCCATCGCCGTCCTGCTGCTGGCCATTTTCCTGTGGCGGTTCATCGGACCGGTGGCTCTTATCCCCTTGGGAATCACGCTGATCCTGCTCTATACCTTCCCGGGACGAATCTCCCCGTCGGGGAACGAAGCTGAAGGACTCTTTTCGAGCCCCCTGCATCAACTGTACATTCGGGTCGGAAATGATGAAAAACTGGCCCGTCGCCTGATGGACGAGGAACGGCGCCGCCGGCCCGGCAAAAGCAAGCGCTGGTACGCCCGGATGGCCCTCAAGCGCTGGGAGCGGCAGCGGGAGCGCTGACGTCGAAATACCCCTCGGCATTTCGATAACATATATCCTGAACGATTCCCCCCAGCAGTTTCATGTCCCGGGGGTACTCGCCGTTTTCCACCCATGTGCCGATCAGATTGCAGAGGATCCGCCGGAAGTATTCGTGTCGGGGAAAGCTCAGGAAGCTGCGACTGTCGGTGAGCATGCCGACGAATTTGCTCAGCAGTCCGAGGTTCGCCAGGGCCTTCATCTGGGCCTCCATGCCGTCCCGCTGGTCGTTGAACCACCATCCGGTGCCGAACTGAATCTTGCCTGCGATTTTGCCATCCTGGAAATTGCCGATCATGGTGCCGATGACGTAATTGTCTGAGGGGTTCAGATTGTACAGAATGGTCTTCGGCAGACCGCCGGCTTCTTCCATGGCGTTTAACAGAGAAGATAGTTTGGCGGCAACCGGGCCGTCGGCTATGGAATCGTATCCCGTGTCGGGGCCGAGGGCCCGGAACATCCGCGAGTTATTATTTCGCAGTGCGCCGAGGTGCAGTTGCATGGCCCAGCCCCGTTCGCGGTTCATCCGGGAAATTTCGATGAGCAGTGAGGTCTGAATTTTTTCGATTTCCCCTTCTCTGAGATCCCTGCTGCCCGCCAGGAAAAGCGAGTACAGATTGTTCACC
>CAWZYW010000418.1:0-3238 GCA_963966255.1 uncultured Salinispira sp.
TCGGCAGCGTCAGATGTGTATAAGAGACAGTGCACAGAGAGTACCCCAGCGGAGAACGAGGCACAAGGTCAGTGATCAGAATCCTGACCGGTTTCCCCGGCGGTTTTCTCCACGATACAGTCCGACCTCAGTATGTTTATGTCGGAGGCATGAATGAATCATCGAACGATTCCGGGAACCGGATTAAAGGTCAGCGAACTGGGCCTGGGCTGCAACAACTTCGGGTGGAAATTGGATCAGGCTGGAACCACCGAGGTGGTCAGGGCGGCACTTGAAGCCGGCATCAGCTTTTACGATACGGCGGATATCTACGACCGGGGTAACTCGGAGATTATGCTGGGAAAGGCCCTTGAGGGCAGCCGTCAATCGGTGATCATCGCGAGCAAGTTCGGAGGTTCCATGGGAGAGGGCCCGAACGATAAAGGTGCGGGCCGGAAGCACATCATAGAAGCCTGTGAAGCGAGTCTGATGCGATTGAATACCGATTACCTGGATCTGTACCAGCTGCATTTCCCCGATGATTCTACTCCCCTGGAGGAAACCATCCGCGCCCTGGACGATCTGCAACGCGCCGGGAAAATCCGGTACTTCGGCCACTCGAATTTCGAAGCCTGGCGGGTGGTGGAAGCCGACTGGATCGCCAGGGAGATCGGCAGCAGCCGCTTTGTCACCGCGCAGAATCAGTATAGCCTGCTGGAGCGGCTGCCGGAAAAAGAACTGATCCCCGTACTGGAGAAGAAAACCATCGGACTGCTGCCCTACTTCCCCCTGGCTTCGGGGCTTCTTACCGGTAAGTATCGCCGGGGGGAGTCGGCCCCGCAAGACAGCCGAGCCGTTGTGTGGAAGCGCGAAGAACGGATGCTCACACCGGAAAACTTCGATCGGCTCGATGCCCTCACGGATTTCGCCGATGAGCACGGCATGAGCATCCTCGATCTCGCGTTCGCCTATCTGCTGAGCCAGCCGCTGGTGCCCAGCGTCATCGCAGGGGCAACCAGTCGGGAACAAATCACGGCAAATGCGGCTGCCTGCGAGCGCAGACTGAGCCAATCAGATCTTGAGGACCTGGAGAAGCTCCTCGAAGCTCTGTAATCCATCGGACCACTCAGGTCCGCTTATTTCGGCAAGGCATCAGCCAGGCCCGGCACCTGATCGGCTCCCTCCGGGACCTGGATGCTCGAACCGTCGAAATCACTCCCTGCTTCCTCGAAGCGGCCTCCCAGGTGAGCTGCAAGAAAAGCTTCTGCGGCCGCAAAAAAGCTCATGCGATTTTCCGGCCGGGCAAATCCGTGGCCCTCGTCGGGATAGAGAATGTAAGTCACCGGTATGCCCTTGGACTTCATGGCATGTACGATCTGGTCGGACTCGGCCTGCTTTACCCTGGGATCGTTGGCTCCCTGACCGTTCAGCAGCGGGCGGACAATGTTATCCACATGCGTCAGGGGCGAATGCTCGGTAAGCAAGGCCCGCCCCTCTTCGCTTCGGATATCTCCTACCCGATCGAGCATCATGTTGAGCATGGGCTTCCAGTATTCCGGTACGGATTCCAGCAGCGTAACCAGATTCGACGGACCGACGATATCCACTCCGCAGGCGAAGACGCCGGAATACATGGTGAGTCCGGCCAGCACCGAGTACCCGCCGAAGCTGCCGCCGAGAATGCCGATTTTGTTTTCATCGGCGATGCCTTCCTCGATGGCCCAGACTACGGTGTCCACCTGATCCTGCATAACATGGGTTGCCCAGGTTCGATTTCCAGCATTGAGGTGGGCTTTTCCGTAGCCCGTGGAAGACCTGAAATTCACGCTTGCCACCGCGTAGCCCCGATTCGCCAGCCACTGGTGCAACGGGTCGTAACCCCAATGGTCCCGGTGCCAGGGGCCGCCGTGAGGCACCAGCACCATGGGGAGGGGCCTGTCGGGTCTACCGCTTCCGTCGGGATCGGATTCCGACGGGAGACTGTAGTACATCACCAGATCCAGGCCGTCCCGGGCCTTGATTACCTCCGAGCGCATGGGTACCAGGTCGAGACCCTCCAGCGATGGGCGATGGGTAAACATAAACCGGGCGTTCTGTGACTGACTGTCATACAACCACGCGCTGACCGGGGCATTATCCGCCTCATACTCCACCGTCCACCAACGCCCGTCATCCGAACGGCTTGAAATGTTGACCGTACCGCGGGCATTTTTCTGCAGGACTTCGATGTGCGGACCGAGATCCGGATCGATGCAGTGGATCTCCGGAAGCTGATAATCGACGTAAGCCCCCTGGACCTTCCGTCGGGCCGGATCGACGATCAGATGATCGATATCCGCCCGTTGATCTTCGAATACCAATTCCTGCTCGCCGTTCTCCAGGTCCCGGCGGTAAAGGGCCGCGGTATTGCGGCCCCTGCTGTCCCGCAGGTAGAGATGCCGACCGTCGCCGTCGATGATCATCGGCTCGGTGGTCATGGAATCCTCCCTGCCCACCTCGTCGCTGAGGCGCCAGGAAGACAGTTCGGGATTATCCGGAATGTAAAACTCAGCGCCGCCGTCCTCGGTGGTGACGATTCCCATACGTACCCGGTAGGATGCATCGGTGAAAACTTCGGCGAATCTATCGTTTTCAAATACCGTGCGGAGTTCGCCGCTGGTATAATTCAGGGCGAAGCTGTCCATGTACTGAGGGTTCCGACGATTTATGCTTATCAGGATTTCATCCGGCATATCCGGGCTGACGTCCGCGATGGTGCTCCGGACATCTTCGAATGGCGTGAGATCTTTTCCGTCCTGATCGTCGACACTGGTGACCCACACATGCCAGTTTTCCGCCCCGGTGGAATCAACCATATAAGCCAGATGCCTGCCGTCCTGGCACCAGCCGTACAAGCGTATTCCCCGGCCCCTATCGCGGGTCACCGACTTGATTTCATCCGGATTTTCCCTCGGAGCAACCCAGACATTTAATACCCCGTCCAGAGGTGCGAGCCAGGAGAGAAACTTGCCATCGGGACTGACATTTAAAAGAGCCCGCTCGGGATCACCAAAAATAATGCTTCTTTTGATCAGATCTGCCATATATCCTCCGGGAATTCGAGACGTTTCTCCATTCTCCCACGGATTCCCGGTTTTTACATTGATTTTTTATCCGCATCGTGAAATCATCCGCGGCGTATCCCTCTATAAGAAGGCATAACTAGGGCCTCCTGAAAAAACCTTAACCCTATACATATAAATGAAATATTGCTAGAATT
>CAWZYW010000419.1:0-3227 GCA_963966255.1 uncultured Salinispira sp.
GAATTATTTCATCTAAAGCTCAGACTGTGCAGGGCCTGGTAAATTGACGGTTACTGGCTTTTGCCGCTCTTATCTGGTTTGCACGCTCGAGCTCAGACGCAAAGGTATTGAGAATTGTTATCAAAACACTCTTCGTCTATTGGCTGCTTAGCTCAATAACCATGTTCTACGGGCAAATATCGGGCGTATTCAACGAATCCGGTTGGGCAACAGTTGGTCTGCATGTGGTTCTTCTTATTTTGTATGGCATCTTTCTATTCAGAAAGGATTTTTCTCGCTAATCCCGATACCACCCGACATGCCTTTGTGCACGTTGTGAGGGGATCATCATACTCAGTGGATCCCGGTTTTTGGCATAATTGGTGCTTACTCCATAAACATCGACATGGGATTCGCCAGGAACCCCCTGACCGCCATGAGGAATCGAGTGGCATCTCCCCCGTCGACGATGCGGTGGTCCGCCGAAAGTGACAGGGGCAGCATTGTTCCGGCGACCACTTCTCCGTTTTTCACCAGCGGGGTTTCGACCAGACGGCCCACTCCGAGGATGCCGGCCTGGGGATAATTGATCACCGGCGTCGCGTAAATGCCTCCGATGGATCCGTAGTTGGTGATGGTGAAGGTGCCGCCCTTGAGATCCTCGGTGCCCAGTTTGCCGCTTCGGGCTTTCCCGGCGAGCAGCTCGATTTCCCCGGCGATTTCCCCGATGGTTTTTCTCTCGGTATTCCGGATTACCGGGACCAGCAGACCGCGCTCGCTGTCCACGGCGACGCCCATGTGCACATGATGGTAGCGGATGATACGGCCGTTTTCTTCGTCGTACTGGCTGTTCAGTGCCGGGTGCAGGAGCAGGGCCCGGGTGCAGGCCTTGACGATAAGGGCCGTCAAGGTGAGTTTGATACCCCGCTGACGGAATTCGTCCCGGTATTCCCGGTACAGTTCCAGGAGCCGCTGGGCATCCACTTCCTCGCTGACGCTCATGTGGGCCGCCTTCGACTTGGAGAGCATCATGTTCGCTGCGATGGCTTTGCGGATGCTGGTCAGGGGGATGAATTCGGCTTCTTCCACGCCCGCCGCCGAACTGCCGGCCCGGGGGCCTGCGCTGATGTATGTGCGGTCGCTGGAATGGCTCCGGCCCAGTTCGCCGCCTGATTCGGCATATCGCTGTATGTCCCTTTTGGTAATGCGGCCCGCCGGACCGGTTCCCTTTACCCTTCCGATCTCGATACCTAGATGCTTGGCCAAGGCCCGGGCCACCGGGGTGGCCAGGCCCTTGGGCGGCGGCGAGTCGGCGGCCACTTCTTCAGCGGGCTGCCTGCCCTCATCCGAAGAGGGCAGAAAAGCGCCGTCGCCGGCGGCTTCTATGGTTCCCACCACGCCGAAACCTTCTTCCTCCACCGATTCCTGCACCCGGCCCCGGGGCGGCGGTTCCGCGCCGTCCCCGTCGTCGGCGATCTCCAGTTCCACCAGGGGGCTGTCCACCGCGATGGTTTCGCCGGTTTCGCCGAAGGTCCTGATGATCACCCCGCTTTTCGGGCAGGGGATGTCGGTGACGACTTTGTCGGTTTCGATTTCCACCAGCGGGTCGCCGGATTTCACGCTCTGGCCCTTGTCCACATACCATTGCATAATCTGGCCCTCGGCAATGCCTTCACCGATATCGGGGAAATTAAATGTAAAACGCATGTTTCATCCTCGTTTTTATCATCAGTACGATACAAGACCCTCGGCCTCATAGAGAATCCGCTCCCATCCGATGCGGTAGTGATGCTCACCCTGGGGATAGGGAATAATCGTGTCGAAGCCCCCGATCCTGGTGGGGGGAGCTTCCAGATACAGGAAGGCTTCTTCAACCGCCAGGTTTACCAGCTCGCTGCCCACGGAGAAACTCCTGGGAGCCTCGCTTACCGCCAGCATCCGTCCGGTCTTCCGCACGGATTTTCCCAGGGTATCCCGGTCCAGAGGGTAGATGCTCCGCAGGTCCACCACCTCGATAGAAATCCCCTGTTTCGCCGCCTCAGAGCGGGCCCTCAGGGCTTCCCGGACCATGGCGCCGTATGCCACCACCGTGATATCGCTGCCTTCGCCCACCACCTTGGCCTTCCCGACTGGGATCTGATAAAAGTCCTCCGGCACTTCCTGCTTTATCGCCCGATAGATTTTCTTCGGTTCCATGAAGATCACCGGATCCTTGCCGTTGAGAGCCGACAGGAGAAGCCCCTTGGCGTCATAGGGCGTTGAAGGGATCAGCCCCTTGATGCCGGGGATATGGGCGTACAGGGCTTCCATGCTCTCCGAGTGATGCTCAAGCGCGTTGATGCCGCCGCCGTAGGGCATCCGGATGACGATGGGCATGGAAAAGCGGACGCGGGTTCGGTTGCGCATCCGGGAAACGTGGCTGATGATCTGATTAAAAGCCGGGTAGGAGAATCCGGAAAACTGCATTTCCACCACCGGGCGCATGCCCGCGGCGGCAAGGCCGACGGCGCTGCCGGTAATGCCCGACTCGGCCAGCGGGCTGTCGAACACCCGGTCGGAGCCGTGCTTTTTCTGAAGGCCTTCGGTTACCCGGAAAACCCCGCCTTCTGTTCCCACGTCCTCCCCGTATACCAGTACGGTATCGTCCCGCTGCAGTGATACGTCAAGGGCGTTGTTGATCGCCTGAACCATGGTCATAACGCTCATGATGCAGCCTCCCGGCGCCGGGCCAGCCAGGCGGAAAATTTCTGCTGTTCCCGCTTCTGCATCTCATAATCATCCGGGGGATCCTGATACATATGATCGAACACGTCATTCAGGGGATATTCGCCGTAGTTTTCAGCCGCTTCGAATTCTTTGGTGATAATCTCACGGAACTCATCGAGCCAGCGATCCTTCTGATCCGGATCGATAAGTTTTTTCGCCTGCAGGAAGTTTTCCAGCCGGAGCAGGGGGTCCCGCTGGGCCCATTTCTCCTCCTGTTCCTTGCTGCGGTACTTGCTGGGGTCGTCGCTGGTGGTGTGGGCTCCCATGCGATAGGTCACCGCCTCGATCATCACCGGTCCGTTTTCCCCTACATAATTCCTCGCCCAGCGCAACACGTCGTACATGGCGAACAAATCGTTGCCATCCACCCGCACTCCGGGCATCCCGTAAGCAAGGGCCTTGGCCGCCAGAGTCCGGCTGTTGGTTTATTCTTCCCGGGGTACCGATATGGCGAACTGGTTGTTCTGGATTACGCATACCAG
>CAWZYW010000420.1:0-3226 GCA_963966255.1 uncultured Salinispira sp.
GATTGGGGTATAGTAAAATGGCAGCATAGGGTTTTTTCAGGAGGCCCTAATTCAGAATTTCTGTTTGTATCGCTTGCTGCGCCTTGAGGGCCCGGCGGATCGCCCTGACGGTCTCTTTATCGGTATCCTTGCCCTGGAGCAGGCGTCCCGGCCGGTTACCGAGGAGTTCCTTGCGGGAGTAGCCGGTCAGCTGGAGCAGCCCCTCGTTTACCCATATCGCCTTGCCTTTGGGATCGCTGATCAGGATCCCCTCTTTGGTCCGCTTGGAAACCGCGGCAAGCATTTCAGCTTCCTCGGAGGCGGTTGCTGCGTCGTGCACGTCCTGAATGATTCCGTATACCAGTTCCGAATCATCTTCCCGACCTTTATAGGCAATGACCCTTACCTGGCGGATCTCTCCGTCACGCCGTTTTATCCGGAGGATTTCCTCGAAATTCCGGTCCGACTCGATGAGCTCGTTGAGCAGGCCGGTGATTCGCGGCCGGTCATCACTGATATAAAAACCTACCGCCGATTCCAGATCCGGATGAAAAGAGCCTGGATCGGTACCGTGGATTCTATGTACGCCGCTGGACCAGTCGATGTGCCCGGCATCGAGATTATACGACCAGTATCCTAAATGCAGCTTTTCCTGCAGCGGCTCGTAAATATTGGGGAAATGTTTCGTGAGAAATTCATCTGCCATCGAATTACAGTATAGTAGAAGAACGAAGCGCTGATGGAATAAAAATCCGAAGCGTCCGGGAGGTCTAAATGATCGGAATCATCGGAGCCATGGAAGAAGAGGTGGATATCGTCCGCAGGGCCCTGAACGTTCAGGAAGAAACCGTCCGGGGCGCATACCGTTTTCTCAAGGGGCAATACCGGGATCTTCAGGTAATCCTGCTGCAGTCCGGCATCGGCAAGGTGAATGCCGCCATCGGGACAAGCCTGATGATAGAGCTCTTCCGCCCGCGGTTCATTATCAACACCGGTTCGGCCGGCGGACTGGTGTCCGGCCTGGACATCGGCGACGTGGTTCTGGCTACGGAAATCGGCCACCACGACGTCGACACCACCGCCTTCGGCTACGCAAAAGGACAGATCCCCCGGATGCCACCCACCTTCTTCAGCGACCGCAGGCTTCTGGATCTGGCTCACCGGGTGGTGGAAGCCGAGCACAGCTACAAAGCGGTGGAAGGAGCGATCGTTTCCGGAGACACATTCCTGGATCACCCCGACGAGATCGCCGAACTGCTCGCGGAATTCCCGAAAAGCCTGGCGGTGGAGATGGAAAGCGCCGCCATTGCCCAGACCTGCTACCAGTTCGAACTTCCGTTCCTGATCATCCGGTCCATCAGCGACAAGGCGGACAGCGATTCGCCGGGGGATTTCACCGAAAATCTGCACACCGCGTCTTTGAACTCTGCCAATACTGTTTTAGAATTGCTGAACATCTACAACGAGGAAAGCTATGGATAAAATACCCAGTTTTTTAGTCGATCATAATCACCTGCTGAGGGGCGTGTACGTCTCACGAGTCGACGAAGTCGGCGGCGATTACGTAACCACATACGACATCCGCATGAAAGAGCCCAACCGCGAACCGGTTCTGGACATCCCCGCGCTTCATACCATCGAACATCTGGGCGCCACCTTCCTTCGCAACGATGACGCCTGGAAGGATGATGTCATCTATTTCGGTCCCATGGGCTGCCGCACCGGCTTTTACCTCCTGCTGAAGGGCAGGCGGGAGAGCGCGGAAATACTGGACCTGGTGAACGGTCTCTACGAATTCATGGCCGAATACGATGAAGAGGTTCCCGGAGCCGCCGCCAGGGATTGCGGCAACTACCTGAGCCACGACCTGGCAATGTGCCGCTGGGAAAGCCGTAAATTTCACGACGAGGTCCTCAGCGGCATCGGGGAAGCGAACCTAAAGTATCCGGCATAGTTCGGATCAGCCGTTTTCGGGGCACCGGGCCTTCATGTGATGTCCCGGCCCGAGGAACCAAAACTCTTCAAGGGAGCGCTTTATGAAACGAGCATTGATCGTCACGAGCATTCTGATCTTGATGGCCGCCGGCATCGGCGCCCAGTCCCTCGGCACCGGCATCACCGTGTTCGTCCCCGAATCCCTCTATCAGGGTGAGGACGGGTCGGTGAGCCTGGAAACCGGCTTCGACTCGAGCATCGGACTGGGTAATCTCCTGAGCCTGCCGTTCGGCCTGACCTATATCAAGGTAAACGGATTAAGTCCCGCCGAATCTGACCAGGCATGGTACGCCGCCGACGCCCTGCTTCTTCATCTCATGGTACAAATCAGGGTGGACCTGGGACCGGTTTTTCTCAAGGCCTACGGAGGCGGGGCGGCCAGTTGGCTGATGAGCCATAAACCCTACGCCCAGAGCATCGAAGCCTATTACCTGAGCCAGGCCGGCGGGGGGATCGACGACGTACAGCTTTCAGGAATATCCGACGATTTCCGATGGGGATTCGGCTGGCAGGCCGGCGGGGGATTCGGCGTAAAAATCGACCCCATCGAAATCCAGGTCGATGCCACCTACCGGAGCATCGGCCACCAGGGTACCCTGACAGCGGACTATTCTGAAATCACTGGAGGCTCGGCTGCTACTTCGAGCTTGAGTGAAAGCATCGCTTTGTTTCTCCGAGGCATCAGCATCGGCCTCGGCGGCTCTTTCGCGTTCTGATTGATGAGCGATTCCAGGGATTTCGCACTGGCATACGCCCGATGGGGAGGCCCCGAAAACCTCAATCTCATGACAGGTCCGGAGGCAACGGAGCTCCTGGAATCCCGGAGCTTAGGCGGCGGACCTCACGGTCCCTTGCCGATATCTCCCGGCTTCCTCGATGTATCCGTGAAAGCCGTATCCGTCAATCCGGTGGACTGGAAGATCATGGCCGGTCAGCAAAAATTCCTGGCTTCTTCCCGCTTCCCGCGGATTTTCGGTTCGGACTTCGCCGGTACGGTAATCGCAGCCGGAGCCGGTTCTGGATTTGAGTTGGGGCAGCCGGTTATGGGCATGGTCAATCCCCTGTCCGGCGGAAGCGGCCGAAGCCGGCTGCGGCTGCCGGCGGCTCAATGCATGCCGGTACCCGACGGGGTGAAGCTTCAGGACGCGGCGGGACTGCCGGCGGCGGGAATTTCTGCCATGCTGGCCACGGGCTTCATCGATCAAATGGTCACCGGCCGGGCGCTGGTCATCGGCGCCGCCGGCGGGGGGGG
>CAWZYW010000421.1:0-3218 GCA_963966255.1 uncultured Salinispira sp.
CCGGCCGGCCTCTGCCAGGGCCCGGCGCAGCTGGCGATTCGCCTCCTCCAGTTCGCCGATTCGTTCCCGGGAACGTTCGAACAGGGCCGCTTCCCCTTCGAGCTCGGCGATCCGCCGCTGGAGATCGGCTATGAGTTCTTCACGGTCTTCCCCGGCGATCTCCTCCCCGATGATGCGCTCGGCCAGTTCATCAGCCTCTTCCTCGTACCCCGGGAACAGGGCGGAAAGCTCTTCCTTGAGATTATCCAGCTGGTTACGGGCCGAAAGCTCAGCTGAGTTCAGGTGCAGGGAAGCCGCCGCCAGATTCCCCGCCGCCAGGATCGCCGCCGTCGTCGCAAGCATCGCAAGCGAATAGCGCAGAGACCGTATCGACGAAGCGTCCAGCGCTTTTCGGGCGAAGAGCATAGCCGCCGCCAGCGCCAGGACCGTAATGCCGTCCTGCAGGGGGACATCACCGAACCCGGAGAAGACCGTCGAAATCAAGGGTATCCATTCATCCAGATCCATGGCCAGAAGCAACAGCAGCGCCGCAACCGCCAAGGAGAGCCAGAACGGCCCCCGCCTGAATCCCGGGGAAAGCATCAGGCTGATCAACGCAATCGCAGCTCCCAGCGCTAGGGCCAGAGCCATGACAATGGTCAGGAACGGGATACCCGCGCCGGAAGGCGCGCCTACCGGCAACGCGATGTCCAACAGCATGCTGCCGGCCCCCGCTGCCAGAATCAGGAACAGTGCGGGATAAAAACCCATGATCATGACATTGCGCAATCGATACATCGAAACCTCCGGGAGCAGTAAAGCCCGTCGTCGGGACCGCTGCCTGTATAAAGCTACATAGCAAAGCCCGTGCCAGCCGAAACTCGGGATTTCCAGTCATATCCTTGGAATATTCAGGCTTACATGGGGAACATCACTATGAAACGGAATATGGAACAATATAATTTGTGAATATACGTAAATTTTATTGTAGGCGGATTCAATGTATCATGCACATCAACAGCTGATGAGCTAAACTAAGGGGTAAACGGTAAAGGATTCACCCGAAGATGATGGACGGGTGGCACGTTCCTTGCTGTGAGAATGATATGAGTGATTTTTTCCTATACTACGCCTTTTCATTATTATTTATCCTCGCCGCCCTGCCCTTCGCCGCCGTTCATCTGGGAATAGCCGGAAAATTTTTCGACCCCAACGCCCGACGGAAAAAAATGCACCGGGAGTGGATCCGGGCCATCGGGGCGGGACTGATTTCTGTACTGGTGCTGGATTTCATATACGGGCTGCTGCCGGGCAACTCGTCCTGGTTTCTGTACGGCGGCGAAGCGGCATTCCTTCCGGCGCTTATCGATAATCTGTTCCGGGTGGGCCCGGTGGAAGAAGGACTCAAATTCCTGCTGCTACTGGTCCTGGTTTCCCGATCAAAGAAGATCACTGAGCCTCTGGACTATGCCCTGCTGGGAGCATTCACCGGCCTGGGCTTCGCACTGTTCGAAAACGCCGGTTACACGCTGATGTACGGAATGGATACCTTCTTTATGCGCAATATACTGGTGAGCCCCGGCCATATGCTCTACACCGCCATTTCGGGAGCACTGTACGGCGGGCTGATCTGGTATGCCCCGGTCCGACGGCCAGGCGAACTGTCGTCGCTATTACCATACCTGGCCTGGACTCCGGCGGTTATTCTCCATGCCCTGTACAATTCGCTGCTCTATCTGCCGGGCATGGAATCTCAGGTCGCCGGCTACTTCTATATATTGTTCTTCGACGGGGCGGTATTCCTGATTCTCTACAGCCTGGTGAAAAACTGGAGCCGGCGGGGACCGTATTACCCATATCCCCTCAACCGGGCCGCCGAGGCCGAGGGAATCATCTCCCACGCCCTCATGCGCAGTCCCGACAGTTTCGTTCTGAACAAGCGGCTGGGCTACTACCGCCTCGCCCAGGAGAAAATCAGCACGGCCCGCCCGCCTTTGGTGAAAGCCGCCCGACTGGGTCCCCACTCGAAAACCACCCAGCTCCTGGCCCTGGCCAGCGAGCTGCTTGAAGGCGCCTCATTACCCGGGAGCAGCGGCAAACGGGAGGACAGCCTGCGTCGATTCGAATACCTGTTTGCCCGGCTCGGTCCCGAGGCCCGGGCCAGGTTCACCCGCACCCTGATCCGGCTGATGCCCCGGGTTGACGTGCGGAAGCTCGGCGGTGAATACGAACGCTATTTCCGCACCGAAGCGGACCGCCGGGGCTGGACCGAGCCGACGGATTGGAACGGAAGTGGACGGAGAGTGACCCTGAAACGAAACCGCTACCTGGCGGCAACCCCGGTGCGGGATTCGGCTAAACGAAGATAAGGGGTCCTCTTGAGAACCGGGCCGGGTCAGTCCCTGCGAAATCGGTATCCCGCGCCGTGTACCGTGAGAATATGCGCCGGCCGGGCCGGATTATCCTCGATCTTCCGGCGGAGCTTGGCGATATGCTGATCAAGGGTGCGGGTGGTGCCGCCGTAACCGGTGCCCCAGAAGCGCAGGAGTAAATCATCACGGGTATGGACCACATCGGGGTTGGCGTAGAACCAGCTCAGCAAGTCCACCTCCCGGGCAGTCAGCTCGATTTCCGCGCCTTCCTTCTTCAGCGTATAGCGGGAAGTATCCACGGTACAGTTGCCGAAGGCGAATTGCGCGGACAGGTTCGGCGGTCCGGATTCGTCGGCGCGTTCGGCCCTTCTGAGCACAGCCCGCACCCGGGCCACCAGTTCACGGACGCCGAAGGGTTTGACGATGTAATCATCCGCTCCGAGCTCGAGACCCAGGACCTTGTCGATTTCCTCCTCCCGGGCACTGAGTAACAGCACCGGCAGGTGCAGGTCCGATTCCCGGATGACCCGGCAGACATCGTAGCCGCTGACCCCGGGCATCATGATACCCAGCAGCGCGCAGTCGCAGCCGTCATTCCGGAAAATCCGTACCGCCTCGTTCCCGTCGGCTGCAGGCAGGACGGCAAAACCTTCCGCCTCGAATAAATCCGTCAGCCCTTCCCGAATGGGTTCTTCGTCTTCAGCAATCAGGATTCCGATCATGAATTCCTCCGCGGAACAGGCTCTTCGTCATGGAAACTTGCCGTGGCAAAACGGCCCACGAAGCGGCTGCCCCGGGTGTAATCAGAGGGAGCGACGGGCTCATAGACCAGATCACCGCCCTGGGCCCTGGCCAGGCGTCGGGCGA
>CAWZYW010000422.1:0-3210 GCA_963966255.1 uncultured Salinispira sp.
GGTTTTTATTGATGTCGGATACAAATCCGAGGGTAAGATCAACCTGAACGAGTTCGATGAGAAACCCGAAATCGGCGATACGGTCCAGGTTGTTTTAGTCAATAAGGAAGGTCGCCACGGCGAAGTGGTGGTTTCCAAGCGGAAAGCCGACGAGAAAGTTGTCTGGAGAGCCATCAAGGCTGCTCATACCGACAATCAGCCCATCGAAGGCAAGATCGCCCGTGTGGTAAAGGGCGGATTTGAGGTTGACCTCGGCGGCGGTAACCGCGGCTTTAATCCCATCTCGAAAATCGATCTTTTCCGGGTGGAAGAACCTGAGAAATACCTCGGAATGAAGACCAACTTCTACATCGAACGCCTGTACAGCGATAATCGGGTCAATATTATTCTTTCCCGCCGTCGGTGGCTCGAAGAAGTCGTTGATGAAAAGAGAAATGAATTTTTCCAGAACACCAGCGAAGGTGATGTTGTTGAGGGAAGCGTGAAATCTTTCACCTCCTTCGGAGCGTTTGTCGATCTTGGCGGATTCGATGGACTCCTTCATATCAACGATATGAGCTGGGGCCACGTAGCCCGACCCAAGGACCACGTCAAAAAAGGCGAGGTGCTTCAGCTGAGGGTAACACGGCTGGATGAGGAAAACAAAAAGATCAACCTCAGCCTGAAAGATATGACGGAGAATCCCTGGGACAGCTTCACCGAGCGTTTCCAGCTTCACGACGTCATCAAGGGCAAGGTTACCAAGCTCACTGATTTCGGCGCGTTTATTGAGCTGGAAGAAGGCATCGAGGGTCTGGCGCATATTTCCGAACTTTCCTGGACCAAACGCATAAAGCACCCCAAGGAAGTCATAAATATCGGCGACGAGGTGGAGGCGAAAATTCTCGGTTTCGATCTCGACGCACGAAAGGTCTCCCTCGGCGTGAAACAGGTGATGGCGAATCCCTGGGATGAAATCGAGAAAAACTACCCCGAGGGTACCAAACTCAGCTGCGTGGTGAAAAAGATTACAGCCACCGGCGCATTCCTGGAACTCGAAGAGGGTATTGACGGTTTCCTACATGTCGACGACTTATCCTGGACCAAGAAATACAAAAATCCCGGCGCAGTTCTCACCGAGGGTGAATCGGTTGACGTGGTTATTATCGAAAGCAGCGCAGAGAGCCACAATATCCGGCTCGGCATCAAGCAGCTTGAGAAGGATCCCTGGCGCGACCTGAAGGGTGCGTACTCGGAAGGTTCGATCATCGAGGGCGAAGTAACCAACGTCACTGATTTCGGAGTATTCGTTCGCGTCGAAGGCGGCATCGAAGGCCTGATCCCCAAAGTCCACCTGGGCAATCCCCGGGAACTGAATCTTGATGATGAGATCACCAAGTTCAAGGAAGGGCAGAAGGTTACGGCCGCCATCATCGAATTGAATCCCGGCCGGCAGAAGCTTTCTCTGAGTATCCGGGAAATGACCCGGGCTCAGGAACGCCAGGAAATTGAGAAATACATCGCCGACAATGGCACCGAAGAGGCCTCTGCAACCCTCGCTGATTTCATGAAGCAGGACGACGAGTAAACCTCCGGAGACCATTGATGCTCGAAGAAAAGGATTCCTCTCAGAAAATACAAAAACTGATTGAAATCAACTCGAGCATCAATGGCGACTATTCGGATCCCAATGAACAACTGCAGCAGATTCTCGAATCTGCCATGCACCTGACCTCCGGCGAATCGGCTTCCATCCTCCTGGCAAATGAGGAGAATGGAAGCCTTCGTTTTGAAGTGGCAATAGGCCCCAAAGGGGCTGAGGTCATGGATTTTACCTTGAAGCCCGGAGAGGGCATCGCAGGTTGGGTTTCCCAGAACAATCGAAGCCTCATCGTCAACGATGTCGACGAGGACAGCCGATTCTACGCCAATATATCGAAGCAGATCGGATATCGTACCCGGAGCATTCTGGCGGTACCAATGAGGGTCTGGAATCGCTGCATCGGGGTTATCGAGATTATCAACAAGAGTGATAGCGAGCATTTCTCCGAAGAAGATCGGCAGTGGTTGGAGATTTTCGCAAATCAGGCTGCTTTGGCCATCATCAACTCCCAGGCGCGATCCAGGGATAGGATGCGGATCAGGGAGCTTGAGGGCAGGGGAGACCGGCATTCCGATGGGATCAAGCCGCTGATATATCGTTCGTCCGCCATGCAGAAAGTCATAGACATGATCGGGAAGATTGCCGGCAGCGAGGCATCGGTGCTGATCAACGGCGAAAGCGGGGTCGGCAAGGAGCTGGCTGCGGAGCAGATCCATGATCGTTCCCCGCGTTCGGGCGGTCCGTTGGTGAGAATCAATTGCCCATCGATTCCGGAACAATTACTGGAAAGCGAACTCTTCGGTCATGTAAAAGGCGCTTTTACCGATGCCAATGCCGACCGGCCTGGGAAGATCGAGGCCGCCCGTGGAGGAACCCTCTTCCTCGATGAGATCGGCGATATCTCCCCGGGGGTACAAGCCAAACTGCTTCGGGTCCTGGAGAGCGGCAAATATGAGCCTCTGGGATCCAATCAGATTAAGACCGCGGACGTCCGCATCGTTGCGGCGACGAACAAAGAGCTTGAGAAAGCCGTGCAGAACGGTGATTTCAGGGAAGATCTGTACTATCGACTGAATGTCATACCGTTATATATTCCTCCGCTCAGGCGCCGACAGGAGGATATCCCGATTTTATCCGAGTATTTTCTCGGTGAGATCAGTCGCGAAACCAATAAATCCATAGACGGATTCAGCAATGAGGCATTCGAACAATTACTGCACTACTCATGGCCCGGCAATATAAGGGAACTGAGGAACGCCGTGGAACGCGCAGTAGTCCTCTGCACTGAAAGCCTGATCAGGCCGGAACATCTTCATCTGGCGGGCGACAGTTTTACCGGGGAGCTGTTTCTCGGCAAGAGCTTGAAAGACTCGCTGAATTTGTTTAAAAAACACCTCATCCGCTCAACGCTGCTGGAAAATAACTGGAACCAAACCACGGCGGCGGAAAAACTTGATATACAAAGAACGTATCTTTCCCGTCTCATCAAAGAGCTGGGAATTGAAAGGAGCAACGAATAATATGGTTGATAACAAACCAGCAAGCCTGCAGGACCGAATTGAAGCTTTTCTGCGAAATAACCGGGTAATACTGGCCATCCTTACCCTGTCTCTTATACACATCTGACG
>CAWZYW010000423.1:0-3191 GCA_963966255.1 uncultured Salinispira sp.
GGGAAAAGCGACGGCGCAAGGTATTCCCCTGAGCCTGGCTCTCCGTGTACCGGCGGCTCCCGGCCTGCGTAGATTACGATGCCGGTGTACTCGGAACCTGCCTGCCAGCTTAGTACTTCCTCCATAGGAAAGCTGGTGCTGTGCCGGACAAGAATGGAGCTGATGGCCGGGTATATATTCAGCTGATAGGTACTGGTCACCGAATTCAGTTCTTCCCCGGGCTGGGTGGAGACAAGCCGGGCGGTTTCACTGATTTCCTCCAGGGTTCTCAGCAGATCGCGTTCTTCCCTGGCCAGGTCAGCGAGTCGATGGTGGGAATCCGCCTGGATGTCCAGGATGGCTCGAAAAACCAGCTGGGTGATTTCCCGGCTGATGGCTTGTTCGGCACCGAACAGCGCCGCCGGCCGGTTGTATGAACTTCGGGAGGCGAACTCTTCGACAGTAATGCTGAGAATGCCCGTTTCCCAGTCGATGGTACTGCTGATCAGGTTGGGGGCGGATGCGGCTGTCTGAGGCTCCTGGGCGAATATATTCCCGGCGGACAGCAAAAGTCCCAGGGAAATCAGGAATGAGGAAAAAATGACTTGAGGAAGCGTATTGCGTTTCACCACGGTCTAATTATCGGTTTCCCGGCTGGCGATCCTGAGGTAAACCCCAACTTTCAGGATTTCCCCGTTTTCGATTCCGTTTATCCGCTGTAGTTCATCCAGCGAGAGGCCGTATTTCCTGCTTATGCTCCACAAGGTATCTCCGGGCATAACCAGATGCCGGTTCGATGCCTCGATATCTTCCAGGTAGGTCAGGGCATCGGCATAATAGCGGTTTGGAACCTTGATCCAGTGCTCGCCTGTGGGAATGTGGCCAGATAAATATTCAGCATTTCCCGACATCAGCAACGGAAAGGACATGCCGATGCTGGAAGCGAACTCTTCCAGTGCCAGGCCCTGATCCACCGGTATGCGTTCCCAGAGGAAGGGTGAGGACCAGTTCAAAGGGAGACCGAAGCGGCCGGGGTAGGCCGCGATAAAAGCCGTGGCAATGTAACGGGGAACGTAATCGGCGGTTTCCTCGCTGATGGTTCCTTCGCCTTCGCCCACGGGGATCTCCCACAGACCGCCTTCACCCAGGGCCCGGGTTATACGTCCCAGACCTCCGTTGTAGGCGGCGATGGACACCAACCAGCTATCGCCTTGCTCATAATTCTGCCGCAATTTATCCAGTGCAGCCTCAGTGCTTTTCCAGAAATCGAAGCGCTCGTCATACGCAAGGCCTTCCGCGGATTCCCTGAGCCACGGAGCCATGGAATTGTCGGCGAACTGCCACAGGCCCCGGGCGCCGGTTCGGCTCTCGGCCCTGATGCGGAAAGCCGATTCGATAAACACCAGGGTGATCAGATCCGGCGGGAGCCTCCGTTTTTGCAGTTCGATGGCGATGAAATCCCGATACAGGGTGGAACGTGCGTGGGTTCCGCCATGTCCCCTCAGATACGCCGGGCTGAGCTGGCGCTCAATCTCCTCAAGGACCTGAGGCCGTATCAGATCGTCGGGGGAAAAGGTGGCGAACATCAAGGGGCCAGCATGGCTTTGCACCGAGGGCAGGGGACCCCCGATGGGTTCACTTGATTCCGACCATGATGCCACCGGGTTGCCGCGTCGGGGGGCCTGCGCGCTGATGCCTGCCGATGCCGCGACGGCGATCATCAGAATGATTGAGATGATATGTTTCATTCCGTATCTAAAGGGTATCACCGAAATATATTCCCGCCCATTCCCAGTTCCCATGTATCTGAGGATCGGCAGGATAATCGACTTTTCTGAAGTAGAAATACCAGTCGTTTATCCGGTAGCTCCATCCCGAGGTATGAAGAACGGCCTCAGTCTCGTTCTGCGAAATCAGCTCGGAAACGATTCCCCGGCGCGCGGATGTGAGGAATAAACCGATGTCGAAATCCGGACGGGCATTCTGGTCGGTAATTTCCTGAAAGCGGCTCATGGCGAAGAAGTTTTCCTTCGCCCGATAGCGTTCCAGCAACCTGGGGTTTCGGGAGCGAAGGGCGCTGCTGATATTGGCGATCAGGGTATTGAGATCCGGGACAGTCCAGTCCTTGCGGTCGTTATAGTGGAAGGCGAGCTCTTCGCTCACCTGCTGGTGGATATCCGGTATTCCCGGTACTTCCGTTTCGGGAAAATTCCGGTGGAACTGATCAAGGGCCAGATAATAGTCATCAAAACGACCGTCGCTTCGGTATTCCTGGGCAAGATAATACCAGGTGAGTCCTTCATCGATATTTCCGGGGAAGTCAGACAGCAGGCGTTCGTAATAGCTGATTCGTTTTGCTGAATCGTTCACCTGCCTGAGCAAGCCGTTCAATGCCCTGAAATGCGTTGAATACCCATCGAGGATAACGTCAGGATATTCGCTGAGGAGCCGCGAATAATAATATTCGCTCAGAGGCGAGAATTCATCAAAGTAAAAATCACCGAGCAGCAGGAAGTAGTAGGAATTGTAGGGGTCCTCCGATTCGTGCATAACATACTGGTGAATGAATGAGCGCAGATCATCGAGACCCGATTCCTCGTAAATGCGTCGGATCAGTTTTTCCATAAGGACGTATCTGCCGGCAAAATCCGCCTCGCTGATCAGCCTTGAAATATCGTGGTAGTATGAAGAGCCGAGATAGCGGAATTCCCCCGGCACATCGCTGGCGGCGCATGATGCCAGGAGAATGAGAATCAGCATAGCCAGGCCGACCGACCTGATTACCGCCAAGATTCTCCGGATTCGATTCGGATTTGCAGTCCTGTTCATGAGGAGATAGTACTGAAAGTGGCCCGTACGATCAACAAGTCCCGCGCTCATCAGCTCCTCGAGGATCTCTACGGCCGGCTGAACCGGAGCGATTATATCCACCCGGATCCGCTGGAAACCGCGCTGCATTTCCGAAATCAGCATGACCGGGAGGTGGCGGCTTTGCTGGCCGCCCTTTTCGCTCTGGGTCGGGTGGATCTGATCCTCGATTATCTGAAGCGGCTTTTTATCATTCTCGACGAGCCATATGCGATGCTTCGGTCATCCCGTCCGCAGGACTTGCGGGATATGATTTCCCGGCGGGGATACCGGGTTTTTTCATATGACCGGCTCATCGATCTGCTCAGCGCCATCGCTTCGGTCCTGCGGCGCTACGGGAGCCT
>CAWZYW010000424.1:0-3188 GCA_963966255.1 uncultured Salinispira sp.
GCAAGGCTCAGATGCCCGCCAGCCGGGAAGAGTACGAACTGGCCATCGAAGACGGCGTCAGGTTTTACTGGCTCCATTCTCCGGACACATCCCCCGCGGCGGGAAAGCTGAACATCGAGGAAATGGAACTTGGCGAACCCGACGCTTCGGGCAGGAGACGGCCCCTGAGCACCGGCAGATTCAAAACCATCGAAGCCGATTTCTGCGTATCCGCCGTGGGCGATGACCCTGAATACGCGGTCCTTGAAAAACTCGGGCTGCTGGACGAAGCGGGCCGGGTCTCCGCCGGAGATGACGGGAGCACATCCGTCGAGGGAGTCTACCTCATCGGAGACAGCCGAACCGGCGGCAGTTCCATCGTGAACTGCATCGCCGAAGGCCGGCGGGCAGCCGCCGCCGTGGCGAAACGGGAGGCGGTCATGGGGCGCAGGAGTCCCCTGCGGCCCGACGATATCCAGCGGGTCCAGATCGCCGAGAAGCGGGGCCGGGCCATCCCGAAGCCCAACCCCCGGGTCAGTTACGCAGATGCCCGGTTCGCCGCCACCGAAATGGAACGCTGCCTGGAATGCAACGTGGTCTGCAACAAATGCGTCGATGTCTGTCCCAACCGGGCGAACATCGCGGTGGCGGTTCCCGGCGATGAATTCGCCAACGAGCAGCAGATCATCCACCTGGACGGCCTGTGCAACGAGTGCGGTAACTGCGGTCAGTTCTGCCCCTGGGACGGCAATCCCTACCTGGACAAACCGACGATTTTTTCATCTCCCGAGGCATTCGAGGAGAGCTCCAACCCTGGCTGGTATGTCGAGGAAGGCCGGGTCCTGCTGCGTTTCCGGGGCGGCCTGGAAAGCTATTCCGGCGAATCCGCCGTGTCTGAGGCCGCTGCGCCGGCCGCCGCGGTGGCGGGAGAAAAACCTTCGGAATCCCGGGCTCATTTCAACGCCCTGTTCGCCCATCTGCACCGCAGCCGTCCGGAGCTGTTCTCCCACGGCAATACCAAAGGCGAGGTTCCGGCATGATACGGATACGAAATGCACGAATTATCAACCCCTTCGACGGGGAAACACTGGAAGACCGGGACATTCTTATCGAAAACGGAACCATACATGACCTGGTTCCCTCCGGCGGGAATGATGTCCCGCCGCCGGGAGACGGGGACCGTATTATCGATGCCGCAGGCAAACTGGTCATTCCCGGAATGGTCTGCAGCCATCACCACTACTATTCCGGGCTGGCCCGGGGAATCGTGGCGGATATCGGGCCCACCCCGGATTTTCCGTCTATTCTCGCCGAGCTATGGTGGCGCATGGACCGGGCCCTGGACGAAGAGGATATCCGACTTTCCTCCCTGATCTGTTCCATGGATGCCATCCGATCGGGGACCACCGCGGTAATCGATCATCACTCTTCCCCCAATTGCATCACCGGCAGCCTGGACGCCATCGCCGACGGCTTTATCACCACGGGATTGCGGGGCGCCAGCTGTTACGAGGTGACTGATCGAAACGGCCCTGAGGGTATGGAACGGGGTATCGAAGAGAACGCCCGGTTCGCCCAGCGGACTTCGGCGTTCGCCGCGGCGGGAGATGCCGGACCGGCGCTGAGAAGCCATGTGGGCGGCCACGCGCCGTTTACCATCCCCGACAGCGCGCTGCGCCGGCTGGGGGATTTGTGCCGGGACAGCGGAAGCGGATTCCACTGCCATGTGGCCGAGGACCGCTATGATGCGTCCCATTCCCATGCGGTTCACCGCAAGGATATAATCGCCCGCCTGAATGAGTTCGGATTGCTCGGCGAAAAGAGCATCCTGGTCCACGGTTTGTATCTGGAGGACCACGAAATCGATCTGATAAACGAAAGCGATACCTTCCTGGCGCACAATCCCAGATCGAACATGAACAACGGCGTGGGATACAACGGGAAGCTGCCGCGGTTCCGGAACCTGGGACTCGGCACCGACGGTATCGGAGCCGACATGTTCGAGGAATTCAAGTTCGCCGCCTTCAAGCACCGGGATGCCGGCGGGAAATGGTTCCCTCCCGACATGATGCCCATGCTGGGCGGGGGAAATGAAATCCTGCGGCGGCTGTTCGGCGGAAGCTTCGGGCGCGTCGCCCCGGGGTTCGCGGCGGACCTGGCCATTCTCGATTACCCCAGCCCCGCTCCCCTCGACGCGGGAAATTTCGCCGGTCATCTGGCCTTCGGATTGAACTCGGGCAGCGTGGATACGGTGATCATCAATGGGAAGGTCGTCATGGAAGGCCGGCGCTTCCCCTTTGATGAGCAGGCGATCTACGCCGAAGCCGCCCGGCGGGCCCGGGAAGTCTGGAAGAAAATCGACGGCCTGCGGCCCTGAGGACCGCGCCGGTATAGGAGAACATATGGATACTGCACAACACGGCGGGTTTATCGCCCAGGTCAGGAAGCAGGCGGCGGCGTATCGGGACTTCAGCGCCCAGGTATTGAGCCGGATCGTCAAGGTGAAAAGCTATTCAGGACAGGAGGAGGCGGTGATCCGGGAGATCGCGGCGATTCTCGACGAGAACGGATTGAGCGATTACCGGATCGACGGCCTGGGCAGCCTCATACTCAAGGTCGGCGACGGGAGCAAAAGCATCGCCTTCGATGCCCACATCGATACGGTGGAGACCGGCGACCTCAGCCAGTGGGATTTCGATCCCTTCTCGGGTCACATCGCCGACGGCCTGGTGCACGGCCGGGGAACCAGCGACCAGAAGGGCGGGGCGGCGTCCATGATCACCGCCGCCCGGATCCTGCAGGAATCGGGGTATTCGGGTCCGTATTCTGTCTACTTCACTTTCACGGTCATGGAAGAGGACTGCGACGGCATGTGCTGGAAGTACCTCATCGAAGAAGAAGGATTCAAGCCCGATTTCGTGGTCTCCACCGAACCCACCAGCTGCCGGCTGTACCGGGGGCATCGAGGCCGGATGGAAATGGAGCTTCGGCTCAAGGGCCTGTCGGCCCACGGTTCGGCTCCCGAGCGGGGGGTCAGCGCTGCCTACAAGGCATCCCGGGCGGCCCTGGCTCTGGAGCAGTTGAACGAGGACCTGAAGCCCGACGAAGACAACTTCCTGGGCAAGGGAAGCATCGTGGTTTCCCAGATGAAGGTCGCCGGCCCCAGCCAGTGCGCGGTGCCCGATACCGCCATGCTCCTGTCTCTTATA
>CAWZYW010000425.1:0-3178 GCA_963966255.1 uncultured Salinispira sp.
ACGTCCGGTTTGACGAGGGGGGCAGGCGCAAGCCTGCCTCTACTCTACCTTATCCCGCTGCACGGGGCAAACTCCACGCCAATTACGGCTCAGAGCTCAAGCGGTTGTTATATACATTACGATGTACCAGAAAGAACTGAAGGGATATTGTATATGATCGATCGGAAAAAAACGCTGGCTATCGCTTATGTACTCATTTTCACTGCAGCAACCATTGTCATCGCTATCGCGGTCCGGCCGCCGAAACTCGTCCACGAACTCAGCGTATCCGCCGATCTGCGGGATACTGGAGAAACGCTACGGGCCCGGCTGGGGAATGACCTCGTCGTAATCACTCCGTTGCCGGATGGAATAATCGTCGAGAAAGACGTGATGATCCGCATGCCCGGAGGCGTCTCGATCGCCGTGAATATCTATCGGCCTGAGGGCGGCGGCCGGGTACCTGTGGTTTTAGGGCTCACCAGTTACGGCAAGGATTTAAAGCCCGAGGACTACGCCATTAATGGCCGCGGGCCGGCGAATCGGGCCATGGGAACTGACTTCGGCGATTTCATAGTCAGCGAAGAGACCAGTTTCGAGGCCCCTGATCCTGCGTTCTGGGTGCCCCGGGGATATGCCGTGGTGGTCGCCGATGCCCGGGGAACCGGTAATTCCGGTGGACGGCGGGATCCGTTCTCAGAAAAAACCGTCGAAGATTTCGCGCGGGTCGTGACCTGGGCGAGTTCCCGGGAATGGAGCAACGGCCGGGTCGGAACCGTCGGCACTTCATATCTCGCCGCAATACAGTGGCTGGTCGCCGTTGAAAAACCCGAGGGACTGGCCGCCATCATCCCATGGGAGGGATTTACCGACCTCTATCGGGACGTGCTTTTCCATGGAGGCATTCCCGAGACCGCCTTCGTTCAGAGCTGGCTCGCCGGTCCCGGCGGAATAATCGGCAGCGACGACGATCCCGAATATCTCGCCCGACGTCCGTTCGCGAGGTATCTGCCCCTTCCCCTGAAGCCGAAGAGCATGCTGCGTTATATCAACGGCGATAATCCCACCGTCGAACAGATGCTGAATAATATCAATGTGCCCGAACTCAGGGAGATCGACGTGCCAGCCCTTATCGCAGGTACCTGGTCCATGCAGGGGCTTCATTCCCGCGGCGCTTTTAACGGATATATGGAGATTTCCTCGGAAGAGAAATGGCTATATACCCATGGTCGCCACGAATGGACAGTCATGACCAGTCTTGAAGCTCAGGAGTACCAGGCGGCGTTTTTCGACCGCTACCTCAAGGGCGAAGAGGACGCGATGGACGGTATGTCCAGGGTCCGACTGGAAGTGAGGACTCAGGGCTATGACTATTACGTTCGGGATGAAGAGGACTGGCCCATCCCCGGAACCGTTTACCGCCCCCTCTACCTGGATCCCATAGATCGAACCCTGGAAACCGAAGAACTCAGGGAAGTTGCCCTCGCACAGTACAATTCGACCAGGGATGACGAGCTCGAGTTTAGATATGTCTTCGCAGAAGATACCGAGATCACCGGCCACAGCAGCCTTCGTATGTGGGTGTCAATGGATACGGGAATCGATATGGATATCTTCGTCGCCCTGAAGAAAATCGATGTCGACGGTAAGGAGGTACTGTTCGACAACAAACACGCTCTGGTCCCGATAGTGTCCCGGGGATGGATAAGAGCATCACAGCGTCAGCTCGATCCCGCCAGGTCCGAAGCCTGGCGCCCGTACCTCCTGCACGACGGCGCGCTGCCGGTTACCCCCGGGGAGCGCTTCCCCGTGGATATCGAAATCCTCCCCTCGAGTACGTTCTTCGAGGCGGGTTCGAGTCTGGCCCTGGTGATAAAGGGGAGGGATATTGTTTTTCAGCGAACCCTGGAACACAAGCTCCTGATGAATCAGGGCCGGCATACTGTCTGGGCCGGCGGTCCCTATGACACTCGTCTCCTGATTCCGGTGATTCCCGGCGGAGGCCCCCCGCAGAACTGAAATCCGCTCGTATCCAGGTGCTGAATGATAGGCTGGCCGGAAACCTTCGGTTTCCTGCTTGCCAACAGGGTCGTACCGCAGGTGCAGAGCACCGAGGAACGATCCCGCACCTATGCAACCTTGGGCAGATCATTGGGGCGATTTCATAAGCTTTTGCGAGTAATCTTGCATGGATGCATGCCCGAGCAGGCGGCGTGAGCCGCCGACCAGGGCCCAGGATTGTTTCTTCGTAGGTTAGACTTTTGGTAAAGGAGATTCTATGCCGTATGTTACCGCGATCGCGACGATATCTGTCGACGGGAAAATCACGCCTCCCGAGCGTGAAGGAACTGATTTTTCCTCCGCCGAAACCGGAGCGAATTTCATGTTTCTGCTAAAAAAAACGGATGCATGCATTTCCGGGCGCAAGACCTATGATGTGGTCGGCGAGATGATGCGGGCCATGTCGTCGGGTACTGATTCCGCTCCGTTGAATATCATAATGACGCGCAACCCCGACGAGTTTCGAAGCATCGACAATCCGTCGAATTTCGAGTTTACCGACATGGATCCGCGCGCACTTATTTCATCGCTTTCCGAGAGGGGTATGGAACGGATATTGATTGCGGGAGGGGGAGAAGTATACTCATCGTTCGCCGCCGCTGGAGTCGTTGATGAGTGGTTTATCGTTATCGAGCCGATACTGCTCGGAGGCGGGAAACCGATATTTTCTTTTCCGGCGGAACAAAAACTCCGAATGATTGAGAGTAAGATGTTAAATGACGGAACGATCGCGATACGCTATACACCCGTTACATAAGGGTTTGACCGCCAGCCATATAAAAAACCGGTAACCGCTTCCGCGGTTCCCGGCCTTTGTACGATTACGCACAATACCGTTACGGCATCATATCCTCGTTGATGAAGTTCGCCTCTTCGGTCAGTTCTTCGAGAGCCGCGTCTACGTCTTTGCCGTTCAGCACTTCTTCGAAGGCTGCGGAAACGACGCGGCCCACTTCTTCGTAGCTGGCGAAGGGAGGCTCGGTCTTGATCTCTGAGCTCAGCAGGATGTCGAACGCGGTACCAAACTGGGCATTTGCAGAAATCAATAGAGTATGGGTATATAACAAGGACTTCGAGACCGACTCGCCTATTGTCACGGTTTTTGGTGCGCCTTGAAAGCGTACACACGATATAAATC
>CAWZYW010000426.1:0-3173 GCA_963966255.1 uncultured Salinispira sp.
ACATAAGCGAACCGGCGGCCCGCATCGGCCTGGGCAGCCTGGGGCAGTTTTCCATCAGCCCCGCCCTGGGCCTGGGGCTTACGGGAATCTTCGGCACCGACGTCTCCTGGAGCCACAAGCTCCTGTACGTGCCCAGCATTATTCCCTTCGGCCTGATATCCCTCTTCACCTTCGCCTGGTATCGCATGGACCGGCGCGCGGCGGGCCGGGTATTCTCCGAATCCCTGGCCCAGATGGCCGCACCGGCGAAGGCCCTGTTCGGAGCCCTGGTATTCGTGAACCTGATGATGATGGGCGGAGACGGGTCGGCGGTGGCCCTCATCGGTGGCACGCTTTCTGCGGTCACCGGGGGGGCTTGGAAATACTTCGCCGCCTTCCTGGGAGCCCTGGGCAGCTTTTTCAGCGGTTCCAATACCGTAAGCAATCTGACCTTCGGAGCCATCCAGGATTCCATCGCCTCGAATCTGGGATTGAACCGGACCACCATCCTGGCCCTCCAGTCGGTGGGCGGGGCGATGGGAAACATGGTATGCATCAATAATATCGTGGCGGTCAGTTCGGTGCTGGCCCTGCAGAAAAGCGAAGGCTATATTCTCACCCGAACCGTCAGGGCTTTGCTGGCATACGGTGCGGTGGCGGCGCTGATGGCGGCCTTTCTGGCATAAACCGGCGACTCCGGCAGCCATCCGCTGCCGGTTTGTATATACTGATTACATGAACCGAATAAGCGCATCAGCAAGCATCCACCCCTACGGCGATCAGTTTCCGCGGATTGCCGATGACGTATTCGTCGCCGACGGCGCCCGGATCATCGGCGATGTGGAAATCGGAGCCCGCGGCAGCATCTGGTACAACACTGTGGTCCGGGGAGACGTGAACTACATCCGCATTGGCGAGTCGACCAATATCCAGGACAATTCCATGCTCCATGTGACCCACGATACCGCGCCGCTGATCATCGGCAGCGGTGTGACCGTGGGGCACTCGGTGACCCTCCACGGATGCATCGTCGAGGACTACTGCCTCATCGTCATCGGCGCCATCGTCCTGGATCACGCCCGGGTGTCCACCCACTCTTTTGTCGCCGCCGGGGCGGTGGTGACCCCGAAAACCGTGGTGCCCGAAGGGACCCTGGTTGCAGGGGTGCCGGCCAGGGTGGTGCGCAAGCTCAGTCAGGCGGAAATCGACGATCTGCACGCCAGCGCCGAGCGCTATATTCGCTACTCAGACAAGACCTGGGAATCCCTGGAAAAAAACCGCTAGACTTTTTTGGAATAACTAGACATACTGCTTTCCGGGAGCTATACTGCTTTCCAGATGGTGCGGCGAACGAATGCGCGATGAATCCGGTCGAAGATCGTCGGCAGTCGCCGCGAAAAGCGAACACGGGACCGCAGATGATCGATGCGACAAGACATATCGTCCACAGCGCCAGCTCCATGCATATGGATGCTCTGGAGGACAAAAGCATAGAGCTGGTGGTCACTTCGCCGCCCTATCCCATGATTCAGATGTGGGACGAGCAGTTCGCCGGGTTCGACCAAGCCATCGAAAAAGACCTGGACCGGGAAAACGGTTCGGAGGCATTTGAGCGAATGCACAAAGTGCTCGACTCAGTCTGGGAGGAATGCTTCCGGGTCCTGGTTCCCGGCGGAATCATAGCCATCAACGTCGGAGATGCGACGCGCAAACTGGGAGCGCATTTCCGACTTTACCACAATCAAAGCAGGATCATCTCGACGCTGCGCAAGCTGGGATTTCACATCCTGCCACAGATCATCTGGCGCAAACCCACCAACGCGCCGAATAAGTTCATGGGAAGCGGCATGCTGCCCGGCGGCGCCTACATCACATTGGAACACGAACACATCATACTGGCCCGCAAGGGAGGGAACCGCAGGTTTTCCACTGAAGCCGACAAGGAACGCCGTCGCCAGTCAGCCTATTTCTGGGAAGAACGGAATCTCTGGTTTTCGGATCTCTGGGAGATCAGGGGCGCCCGGCAACATTTAAGCATACCCAAATTCCGCAGCGACAAGCTCTTCATGCGAACCCGTTCGGCGGCTTTTCCCATGGAAATCCCCCTGCGCCTGATCCAGATGTTCAGCGTCCAGGGCGATACGGTTCTCGATCCGTTCCTGGGAACCGGCACCACCAGTCTGGCGGCGATTTCCGCCGGTCGTTCTTCGGTGGGTTACGAGGTGGACCCCCGGGTCCTGGCGAATATCGAAGAGGATTTCGTCAATTCCAAAGATTATCTGGTGGGTCTGCAGTTTCAGCGCCTGCAGGAGCACCTGAGTTTCGTCCAGAAACGGCTGGCGGAAGGCAGGGAAATCAAGCATCGCAGCGAGCATTACCGCTTCCCGGTCATGACCAGCCAGGAGCGAAAATTGGTGCTGCCCATCGTCACGGACATCTCAGTTATTCCCGAAAGACCGGAAGGCGAAAAGCAATACCTTTTCGAAGCAAGCCACGAGTCGGCCCTGGATTCGGTGCTCGCCGAGTAGCTTCCCCTGCTTTTCCTTGCCAGTTGCGTCAGCCGTGGTATCATCACATATTGAACACATCCAATAATCGAAAACAGCTTAAAAAGGAGCTTATGTGAATTACTCCCAAGATTTTCTCTCCCGGGTTCTCAAGCAGGCCCTCTCCCGGGGAGGGGACTACTGTGATGTATTTATCGAGGACAGGGATGATACCGCCCTGACCTTCGACAGCGGAAAAATCAAGTCCATCACCACAGGAAAGACCGCCGGGGTGGGCATCCGGGTCATTTATGGAAAAAGCTTTGTCTATTTGTATTCCAGCGATCCGTCGGAGAAGACCATCCTCGAACTGGCCGAGGCCACCGCCCAGTCGGTAAAGTGGGACCATACGGGAAATCTGGGCGATTTCCGGGGCTCCAGCGGCCGGGGTCTGGTCATCCCGAAGGTCTCGCCGGGAAGCGTGGATCTGGCGCGGAAGGTCGAGTATGTCCAGAGGGCGAATCAGGCTGCCCGGGATCACTCTTCGAAGATACAGGAAGTTATGGTCCGATATATGGATCACGATCAACGGGTAAGCATCGCCACCAGCGACGGGAATTTCGTCAACGACCGGCGGGTGAGAACCCGTTTCGTAGTCCAGACCATCGCCGGCCGCGGTGATGAGAAGGAAACCGGATTCTATGGACC
>CAWZYW010000427.1:0-3172 GCA_963966255.1 uncultured Salinispira sp.
CGATGGGTATTTCGTGGATTTCGATGGAGTTTTCCAGGGGGGTGGCGGTGGCGACCAAGCCCATTTCGTCGTGGATTTCGATGACGCGGCCGTTTTGGTCTAGGACCAGATCCACGATCATTTCACCTCTCTTCTCGTCGGTGAATGAGATGCGATCGTCATATACTGTCAGGACTTCAGGCCATTCGCCTCCGGTCAGGCGGCCATAGCTGTTGTTCGTTCTTGTGAGGAATTTACCGTCGGTTTCTCGTTCGCCATTAGGATAAGAGATGCTATAACTGTTTGCATCCGCATCATAGGTATATTCAAGAGTGATAAAATCAATCAAATCACCACCTCGGTTGTTGAAATACCCGGAGGCGGTGAAAGTATTGTCATTTCTTTCAATAGTGATTTCGTATAGTGCTTCGGTCCTATTTCGAGAATCTCTATAGGTAATTTCTTCGTATGCATGTCGAAGTCGTCCGTCAGGATAGAATTGAAGTGTAATTTTGACAAGCTGATCAAAGTAATAGCCATCATCAGTGTCACCAATGATCGTAATGGTATTCTCTGCAAAAATGCTTTGACTAGCTAAAAGCAATAGCAGCCAAATTCCTAATGTGCGCATCCCTGAATTCCTCCTCCGTAATCTAAAACTCTGCCTAACAAACCTGCCAGCGTTTCAGCATCTCTGGTGCTAAGTCTTCCACAGCCGAGGGTTGTGTCATTTGGATCATTATTCTTTAAAGGATCTTCTCCTGTATAACCCCCAGCATGAAAGCCATAGCCGTAGCTATCTACGTTTTTTTGATTTCCTTGATCATCAAGAGCGGGCACCCATTCATCATCTGTTCTGTCCTCTATTGTCCCCTTATCATCCCAAATAAATCCGGGCAGACATTGAGTTGCATCGGTAGCGATAAAAAAATCACCAAAACGCTTGTTGTTTTTTTCCAGGATAGCGGTAACCTGGAAGGCACCAGAAGGGAAGTTTGTTGGAATGATGGCTTCTTCAGCAAATTCTCCGTTTGCCTGAATAGCCTGAAATGCTTCTTTGTCATTTGCCTGCCCACTCTTCGTAGGATACGCCCGCTCCCGCACATTATTCGTCGTATACAGATCAAACGCCATTACCGTGTCCAGGGTGTCATCTTCATCGTCGTAGATAAAACCGTGGAGCCGCTCCTGTTCGATGTTGAAATTCATGTAGCCCGTAATGGTCAGGCCCCAGCGGTCGATATGGTTCACCGGGTCGTTGTCGCAGTAGCTGAATGCATTGAAGCCGGTTCCCATCGGATCGGCGTTGAGAAATCGGCGGGCGGCGGGGCTGTAGAACCGGTATCCGAAGTCATAGAGGTCGGTGCCGAAATGAAGGCGCGCGTTATTCCAGATCGCCTGGCTTGAAGAGTCGCTGGTCCCGGTGATAGAGAAAAGAGAGCCGTACACCTCATAGCCTATCACAGCGCTTTCGTTCGTTTGAACGCTGAAAACGCCGGAATTCGAAAGATTTCGGTCGGCGAACCGATGAAGCACCGCAATTTCATGGCCATGTACCTGTACGGACCCCAGCGGCACCCCCGCCGCGGCTATGGCCAGCTCTATGGCCCCGGAGTTAACCGTTTCCGAGGTTCGCGGCCGCGCCTTGTCCCCGGAAAACCGCGGCCCCCGGTACTGTCCGTCGTTATAGCGCGGGTTCCGACGGGGGGCCACATTGCTGCCACCCCCATCGGCGTACCAGGCATCGAACCCGGCCATGCCTGCAGCCTCCCTCCAGACCGATCCGTGCACCTCCGGCAGCAACCCCCGGTAGATGGTGGCCAGGACCATATCGCCGCTCTGTTTCAGAACCGGGCGGTTGAAGGCGTCGTATACCATGCGGTCCGTCCCGCCGCCGACATATTGGACCTCCGACAATCGCCCCAGGGCGTCGTAAGTGAAGTTCAGCCCGGTTGGAATGCTTGGGCTACCATAACCGTAGCCTTCGCCGCCAACCCCGCTCCATTCATCAATTTTGGCTTGATCCGGCCACCTCATTTCGATCACATCCCCGCGCTGGTTGGTCCGTATAATCGGGGATAGCCGGCCTGGGGTGATCGGCGCGGGGTTTCCGGGCTCGTACCGATATTCGCGCAGAATAAAGCGCCGGTACACGTTTAATCTTCCGGGCATGCCGCTATCCCGCCACAGCTGTTCAAGGGCTGCCCGGTGGGCATATGGCGGAGACCACATATGGGCCTGGGGCGAAGCGGGGTCGGCGAAGCCGCCGCTTTCCTCTGGCGTCGTGCGCCTGAGCCGGGCAATACGGCCGGAGCTATCGTACTCGAAGGCGCTGAGTGTACGAGACTGGTCAACGGAGTATCGTATCCGGTCGTCGTGGTCGTAGTGGCATAAAGACGCCTGCAGGATCTCCTGACCGCGCCTGGCACTGATTGATACGGGGTATCCGTTCTGGTTGTAACGCCAACTGCGGCTGATGCGGTCCCGGTGACTGACGGCTTCGGTTAAGCGGCCTGCCGCATCGTGGCGGAAATCGTATCTGAAGCCTGCGCGGGAAGGGGTTCCGGCGAACAGCTCCAGGCTCGCCAGGTTGCCGGCGGGGTCGTAGCTTCTCACTTCGCGATTGCCGGTGCTGTCTTCAATTCGGATGAGCTCTCCCCGAGGCGAATAGGCATAGTTCAGGGAGATGCCGGTGGCGCTGTCCCATGACCCGGTCATCCGCCCGGCGGCGTCCCAGATAAAGCGGGTTTCCACTTCCGGGGTTGCTCCGAAGACCGGGCGCCCGAAGGAGTCGTACTCGAAGCGGGACAGTAATGCTCCGTCCCGGCCGTCGCGGATGGATAAGAGCCGGCCTGCTGGCGTATAGGCGTATAATAGCCGGTTTCTCAGGCTGTCTTCCGAGGAAGTAATGCGACCTCCCTGCCAGGAGTAGCGCTTCCAGTATCCGCCGGGGCGGGTTTCGCTGATGAGCTGATTCATGGAATGGTATCGATACCGGGTGGCCGAACCTTCATCATTTCCGGTATATCGGGCGACGGGATTGCCCCGGGTATCGAACCTGACGGTTTCTACCAGTTCCCCGCGGCGGCGGATCAGGGTGCTGCCGTCGGTATCTTCCCGGTACTTCCGGCTTTCGACGACTCCTTCTGGGCTGGAGGTCCTGACCAGGCGCTCCTGATCGTCGTATTTATTC
>CAWZYW010000428.1:0-3161 GCA_963966255.1 uncultured Salinispira sp.
CGGCTGAACTGGGAAGAAACCGATATCCTGAAGCGCCGGGCATGGGCCGGTACCGCGGGATAATCTATGGGCTGGAGGAACAGGCCCCGCAGCTGCATTTCCGCGGCGAAAGTGAACAGTTTCTCACCGCTGGGTCCGATGATAACCGGGATGACCTGGCTGTCGCTGTCGCCGATATCCAGGCCCAGGGCAAGCATGTTCTCTTTGAGATAGCGGGTGTTGGCCCAGAGCTTATCCCGCAGAGTCGAATCGCGGGTGGCGACTTCCAGCGCCTTGATCAGACCGGCGACAACCGGAGGACTGGGAGCGCAGGAAAAATTCCACGAAGAGGCATAACCCTTGAGATAGCGCACGATATTCTCATTGGAAGCGATGAATCCGCCGACACCGCCGAAGCTTTTGCTCAGGGTACCGTAGGACATGCCCACCTTGTCTTCCAGACCGTAGTGCTCGCCCAGGCCTCCGCCGTTTTCCCCGAACATCAGGGTGGAATGGGCTTCGTCCATGTAAATCGGCGCGTCATAGGCTTCCGAGAGCTTCACGATTTCAGGCAGGGGGCACTGGTCCCCGTCCATGGAGTACACGCTTTCCACGACGATAAGAGTCCGTTTGCCTTTGAACTTCTCCAGCTTTTCCTCGAGGCTTTTCATGTCGTTGTGGTCGAAAAAGACCATCTTGGCGCCGGAGAGGGTGCCCCCGTCAATCAGGCTTTTATGGCTTTTCTCATCGAAGATGACCACGTCTCCCTTGCGAAGCAGGCCCTGCAGGGCCCCGACGTTTCCGCCGTAGCCCGATGAGAAGATCAGAGCGTCTTCTTTGCCTTTCAGTTACGCGAGTTTTGCCGCGAGCTCCAGATGCAGGTCAAGGGTGCCCGACCCCAGCGGGGCTCCCGCGGAACTCATGCCATAGATATCGACGGCTTCTTTCACCGCCTGCAGAACTTCGGGATGAGTGGAAAGCCCGAGGTAATTATAGCTGGTCATATTTATCATCTTCCGGCGTTTGCCGTCGAGATTGCTCAATATTTCCGTATGGGCGCTGGGGGCCTTCAAGAGGCTCTGACCGGTGAAGCTGAATGCTTTCTGCACCTCCGGGTCGCTAAGCCATTCATCAAAGTCCTGGGGCGGACTCATGACGTCGGGATTATCGTTATAGTGAAAATCAGCCAGGCTGAAATCAGTTGCTTTCGCCATACTCGTTCCTATTATATCTATGCGTGAAATCGCTGCGGGAAAGACTGTCTCGCGACAGGCTTAGACGGGAATGGACCGATCCGCCGGCGCCGGGAACCCGGAGCCGGTGGGTCGGAGCCGGAGGATGTTACTCAACATGCTCCATAAACTTGTCGGCAAGACCATCGATATCGCCGATCTCGGCGAGCTCGGAACGGGGGATTTTGATGTCAAGATCCCGCATTGAACAGCTCACGACTTCGATGATGTCCAGGCTGTTCGCGCCGTAGTCCTTCATGGACTTGGACGTGTCGATCTCGTCCATTTCAATATCATCAAGATTGTCGACGATGTTTTTTTTGATGACTTCGATGACTTCGTTTTTCGTCATGATGTCTCTCCTCTTTGAAATCCGTCGAAATAGCATCGAATCGCGGAGCTATCCGCGAATCTATGCCTCTTCCGACTGGCTACGCTTCTCTTTCCAGGAAAGGAAGCGATGCATGGTATTATCTGAGAATGGGTGGCCGTAGTCAACATTGATGACCTGACCGTTCATTCCATCCATGTACCCGCTTGCAAGGGCGAATACCGCCTTTCCGCATTCATCGGGAGTAAGAATCAGGGTTTCATCGGCAAGACCCTGCTCCCGGATATAGTCGAAGAACTCTTCGCCGAATATCGCCGAAAAGCTCTCGGTTTTCACCTGGCCGAATCGGATGACGTTCACCCGGCTGCCTTCGGGCAACAGATGGGCAGCCATATATTTGCCGAAGAACTCCAGCAGGGCCTTGGATGCCGCCACGTAATCGTACCCGGGGTAAAAATGATCGGGTCCGTCGCTGGATATCCCGATGACCTTCCCGGGATAGGCCCCGAAGCGCGCCTTGATCCGCCGGGTGTACTCGATCATCGGCCAGGTGGAGTAATCCAGGGTCTTATAGAGGCTCCGTTTCTTATACTGATCGAGGTTTTTCATGGTGGCGGCGTAGCCCACGTTGCTGATGAATACGTCCACCCCGTCCGCGACTTTTGAAATTTCTTCCAGGAGGGCGTCGGTATCGTCGTCGTGTGAGACATCGGCCTGAACCAGAAGGGGCTCCGGAGCTCCGGCATCGGCGAACTGTTTCCTCAATTCGTCCATATCCGCAGAGCCCCACTTATAGGTCAGTACGGTTTTCGCACCGGCCCTGCCGAAATACAGCGCAGAGGCCAGTCCGATGCCTTTGGTACCGCCGGTAATAAGAACCGTTTTTCCGCTCATATCTATGCTAATCACGTCGTATCTCCTTTAACGGGCGTACAAATCGTCGATGATCTTCTTGGTTTCGGGATACCCGAAACTGAGGGCGTGCATCATGTCTTCCTGAAGCCGGGCGTCGATGAGCAGCTTCTTCTTCGGTGCCGCAAGGCTGTATTTTAACAGCTGAACCGATTTGGGGTTTTTCTCGGCAATCTGCAGGGCGATGTCCCGGGCCTTGTCGAGGACCTCTGCCCGGGGAAGAATGTAGTTGATGTTGGTGCCTTTTTCGGCGAGTTCCCGGCCTTTGTAGCGCTTCCCGGTGAACATCATCTCATTGGCGATATAGCTTCCCACCGCTCCCTGCAGCAGAGTGGTGGTGCCCATTCCCGGAGTGAAACCCATATTCATAAAAACCGTACCGTAGCGGGCTTCCCGGGCGGCGACGATGATATCCGAACACAGCCCGATGACAAACCCTCCGCCCATGGCATGGCCCTCCATGGCGGCGATAATCGGGAACCGGCAGTTCACCAGCCGTTCGGAAATCACCAGATCCCTGACAACGATTTTACCGCTGGCCAGCTCCATCAGGCTTTCCTTGTCGGCGCCGCCCGAGAAGGTGCTCTGCAGTCCCCGGAGAATCACCACCCGGGGCATTACCTCCTCGACGGCATTGAGCACTTTCAGGAAGTCCTCCACGAAGGCGTGGGAAAACACGTTCTGCCCCTCGATGTCATGCATAACTG
>CAWZYW010000429.1:0-3142 GCA_963966255.1 uncultured Salinispira sp.
ATAGCAGACGCCCTTATCCGGAACGGCCAGCCCATTTTCCCTTCCGCGCCTGTAGGCCTGATGCCCGTAATAAACCTCGTCGAAATGTATGCCGGTGCGCCGGTAGGTTTCGCCGATCCCGTCCAGGGCCCAGCGGTTCATTTTTTCCCAAAGCTCAATGGTCTTGGGATCGCCCTCTTCCCATTTCGCCAGCATTGCCTGGGCCCGCTGTTCGACTGATGGATCGGCCGAGGCCATTTCATTGTATTTGACGTAGAAATCGCCGACAAAGTGATCGCTTTTCCGGCCCAGGCTTTCGGGGGTTACGCCCCCTCCCTGCTCCTGATACGCCAGCATTGAACGGCAGATATGAACACCCCGGTCGTTGACCAGATTCACCTTTTTCACATCGGCGCCGTTGGCGGCGAGGATCCGGGCCACAGACTCTCCCAGTGCGTTGTTCCTCAAGTGACCGAGATGAAGAGGCTTATTTGTGTTGGGGGAAGAAAATTCGATCATAATCTTCTCCCCGTTCAGGGAGTCGCCACGTCCGTAAGCCTCACCCTGCTCAAGCATGAGGGAAACGGTGGCTCCAGCCAGCTTAGCCCGGTCGAACTTCACATTCACGTAGGGTCCGGCGGCGCTGGCCTGAACTCCCGCATCGCTGAGGATTCGGGCTAGTTCAGTTGCGATCATCGGGGGGCCCATGCGCAATATCCGGGCGAAAGGAAACATGGGAAATGCCAGATCTCCCAATTCGGGTTTCGGCGGGGTCTCGATGGCGATCTGGTCCTCGGCGATATCCGCATCAAGGCCTTTTTCAGCGGCAAATTTTTTCAAAGCGCTATGCAGCTGCGCAGCGATTTTTTCTTTAAAAGCTTTCATATTACATCCTAAGTGACAGGTTTGGCTTCGCCGGCATATCTCGCCAGCATCAGCGAATAATCCCGGGGACCATCCTGCCGGTAAGAAAATAAACCAGAATGGGATACTGTGCAACGGTCCCAGCTATATAGCTCAACCAGGCCCAGCTCTCCCGCGATGACCTGATTTGCTGCCCGCAGGTCCAGATATCGCCCCCGGGCTGCAGCCGGCCCGAATCGGGCCCGATACAAATCCGCCCGTTCAGGGTCAACCTGGTAATTCGCCACTGAAATGCAGGGACCGAATACCGCGAACTGCTGTTCCTCCGGCTGACCCTCCGATCCGTCGGATTGCTGCATTCCCGGAGAACCGGCCGGTGAAACCGTCGCAGAAACCTGGATATCCAGGCCGCCCGGGCCGAATAAGGTACGGAGTATTCCGGTTCCCGCCCATCCGGAATGTAATAATGCCCGCCAGGGTCCGTGACTTACGAAAATGGGCATGCAGTCGGCGACGGTTACCGCCAGGTCAAAACGGGAATCATTCGTCAACAGTCCGTCGGCCTCGATTTCCAGTATTTCCGGCCAGCGCCGGACAAATTCTCCCGGTTCCCAGGAAAACAGCCGGCGTTCTCCTCCCGCTCTGTATTCCTGTCCTTCCCAATGTGCCGAAAGCTCGGAAATTTCGTGTCCACCGTCCTCCCTGACGCTGACTTTGATAATATTCATGCTGTGAACCTGTCGGACCGACAGGCAGATAAGCGCATCATCCCCGATCAGAGAAGTGCGGGCCCGTCGGCCGGGGGCACCGGAACGCCCGGCATGTCCCAGACTCCGGGATGAAAGAGTCATAACCCCTGTTTTCCTGTCGGGAGGATCGAGTACGTACCATCCGTCCTGCATTTCCATTTCGACCAGAGTTCGCATCACCATAGGCTCCTTCATAATCGTCGGCAAAGCACCGAAGCTTTTACCGCCAGCGCCCTTGACAAGGCGGGCAGATCCGGCGATGGTATATACATACATGAATTCGTATAATTTTGCATCAACTTACCGTTTTATCTCCTCCGGCGCCGAAAGCATAATTGCTCTCATTATTATCATTATTCGCCAGGGCAGATAACCGGGAAGAACGGACGAAAAGCGACAACCGCTTCCCTCCCGGGAAGCGGTTTTTTTTTGGACCTGATGGAATACCAACATGCGAATCGACAGGAGGAAGCATGGATCGCAAGATCGCCATTTTCGACACAACGCTGAGAGACGGGATGCAGGGTATAGAAATCAATTACACCCTGGAAGACAAACTGGAAATCGCAGCGAAACTCGACGAACTGGGAATCGACTATATCGAAGGCGGCTTCCCCCTCAGCAACGACAAGGAAGCCGAATTTTTCCGCAGGGTTCGGGACATGACTTTTTCTCACGCGAAAGTTGCGAGCTTCGGGTCCACCCGTAAAGCCGGGGGACAGGCTCACAGCGACGGTCACATCAGGGCGCTGCTGGATGCCGAAACTCCAGTGGTGGTGGTGGTGGGAAAAACCTGGACCGAGCATGTGACAAAGGTCATCGGAACCGATCTGGAAGAAAATCTGAGGATGATATCCGACTCGATCTCCTTCCTGAAAAAGGAGGGCCGGGAAGTGGTCTTCGATATGGAGCACTTCTTCGATGGTTACAAAGCCAACCGGGAGTATGCCCAGAAGGTACTGGATGCCGGCAAATCCGCCGGTGCCGATGTTCTGGTGCTCTGCGATACCAACGGCGGCACCCTGCCCCATGAGGTTCAGGATATCTACCGGTATCTCGCTGAACAGGGCTATGAGAACCTGGGAGGCCACTTTCACAATGACTGCGGTACCGCCGTGGCAAACAGCCTGACCGCGGTCATCGAAGGAGCGAATCACATCCAGGGAACCGTGAACGGCTGGGGCGAACGATGCGGCAACGCAAATCTCTGCGAAATCATGCCCAACCTGACCCTAAAAATGAATTTCGAAGCGACGTGCAAGCCGAACATGATCCATCTGACGGCCATGAGCCGATTTGTGGCGGAAAAGGCAAATATCATCCCGGACAAACGGCAGGCCTTCGTGGGCGTCGCCGCTTTTGCCCACAAGGCGGGCCAGCACGCCGACGTGATCATCAAGGCACCCCACCTGATGGAGCATCTCGACGGAAACCGGGTAGGTAATTCCCGTCAGGTCCTCTTGAGCGAACTGGCCGGCAAGTCCACCATCATGGAAAAGCTGAAGAAATACGGCGATTTCGGAAAATCCGACGATGTGGTTCAACAGCTC
>CAWZYW010000430.1:0-3140 GCA_963966255.1 uncultured Salinispira sp.
GGCAGTTGGAATCACTGACGGTTTTGTACGCATCTCCGTAGGGCTCGAGCATGCCGGGGATATCATCGCCGATATAGCCCGGGCTCTGGATCGGGCATAGCATTCAAAGTAAATTCCCGGGACCGGAGGCAGCGGCGGTTGAATCAAACCCCGAGAAGGCTCTTAACAGGCTTCCGGGCACTCTGAAGGAAATCCAATGGAAAGCACAGACGCGAACATGACAGAAAACTCGCCGGAACAACCGGGAGAGGAAGCATCCCGGCCCACTGCGCTGATCACCGGCGCCAGTTCGGGGATCGGGGCGGCCTTCGCGCGCCAGCTGGGGCGTGAAGGTTGGAATCTGATTATTCACGGCCGCCGGGAGGAAAAGCTCCGGATGCTGATGCATCAGCTGGACACCCCCGATGCCGGTGAGATTGAGCTGGTCCTGGGTGGCCTGGCCGACCGGCGCACCGTCGACGAGCTGATAGAAACTGGCAGGAGGGCCGGAGTAAGTCTGCTTATCAACAATGCGGGATACGGCGCCGGAAAGGACTTTCTGGAGGACAGCGAAGCCAGCCAGATGGGCATGCTGGCAGTCCATTGCGAGGCTGTGGCCCTGCTCTGTCGCGGGCTTATCCCGGGCATGATTGATTCCGGTAATGGACAGGTGATCAACGTCAGCTCAATCGCGGGTGAACAGAGCCTGCCGAAGTCCGCCATGTACGGGGCCACCAAAAGCTTCCTGACCAAATTCACCGAAGCCATGGCCCTGGAGCTGCGGCCCGCCGGGATCGACATGCAGGCCCTGCTCCCGGGCTTTACCCACACGGACTTCCACGACAAATTGCCCGAATGGGAGCGAGAGAAACGCAGCAGGGGCATCGTTCGTTGGCAAAGCGCCGAGCACGTGGCGGCTTTCAGCCTTCGCCAGCTGAGAAAAAAAAATCCGCGGATCCTGGCGATCCCCGGATTTTTCAACAAGATCCTGTATGCGGTACCTCACGTCCTGCCGCGCAAACTGTATTACGCCCTGGCCAGAACGATTACCGATTAGCGGGATTTATCGGCTTTATCGCCGTCGGAGTCCGCATCGTGAATATCGTGGGGCAGCGGATCATCGGCATCCTCGATTTTGATATCGACGGGCTGCACCGGTTCCTCGGCATCCGCTGCCTTGGGCTCTCCGGCGGGGCCGGTTTCGTCAGAGTCAAAGCCCCGGTTCAAGCCGGCGAAAAACTCACCCACCTGGTTCAGGCCATCCCTGATGAAATTACCCGCCTGGTCGGTGAAGCTCTCCAGAGGTTCGGCGGCGTCTTCCATGCCTTCCTGCACGGTTTTCTTCCCGGATAGAACGTCACCCATGTTTCGGACCCCCCGGGCAAATTCGGGCAGCACATCCCGTCCACCGGTGGCTAACCTCAGCTGCTCGCGATAAATCGAAGCCAGTCCGGGGTATTCCTTGAGGAGCCAGGCCAGCACCGATCTCAGGTACACGACCTTTTCCCGATCGTTTTTGCTTCGGGCGCTTCCAAGATCCCGGATCACCGCCTGGACGATCTTACCGGTATACGCTGATCTGCGGGCCCGGGGAAGATCGATTTCCCTCAGGAATTGAGCCGCTCCCAGATAATTGCCGTCTTCGATTAGCTCGTCGTAAAATTCCTTGTCTTCGCTTTTCATGTTCTTTCCCTCCGGGACTTCCCGCGCAGTGTGATGCTGTCCGGCAAGGCCTACCTAATCAAGGTAATTGATACTTCCCAGTCCGTCTATGCTGAATTCACGCTCGGTTACATCGCCGCGGTAACGAATCCGGCCGATTCCCTCAAGACTGCCTTTCAGACTCCCGCCCCCCATCATAAGGTCAACCTCGGCCGCTCCTTCGACATCAACCCGGGCATTAACCACTGAAGAATCCATGAAGTCTATCTTGCTCGCTCCTTCGAGATTCAGAATCAGATCGTTTACCGTCACATTTTCGGCCTCCAGACTGCCGGCACCCTCGGCATCTATGATCAGCTCATCGAGGTCGAGATCCTCCATTTCGATCCTGGCGGCCCCTTCCAACGAGATCCTTTCCAGGCTTTCGAGATACACCACGGCTTCGGGGGTGCCGCGGAAGCCCCTGAAACCGCCGGGAACGCCGAGATTCAGGGTGCGCCCCGAGTTATCCTTTACGTACTCGATAATTTCCCGGGGAGCATCCAATTCGATAAGCCCGGACCCAGGTCGGATGCTCACCTTCCAGACTCCCGAGACGGAAATGCTCTGGATGTCCCCAATCTCAAATGATTCCTCTACAAAACTCTTGGATTCACGGCTCATTTCTTCTCCTCGGTTTAGGCTCCTCCCGGAACCGCCGGCCATGATCGTGATAGCCAGCGCGATGACTGCCACCGCGCCGACAATGCCGAGGACGGCGATGATGTGGTATTTCATTGGTTTTGCCATGTATAAATCCTCCCGAACCCGATACAATAGTGCTATATGAATATACTCGACAGTGTGCGCGATTATTCACATACCCGTAAGCATGGAACAATACAAAACCGCAAAATCGTTCCGCTGATATGCATATTTTTCGCGATGACCGGCTTCGGCCTGGTTTCCCAGAGCGCTCCGGGCGACGAAATCGATCTGGTGGCGATTATCATCCCCGAAGGCACTACCTATCTCAGCCGCTACAATCTCCGGACCTATGAAAACAACAGCTATCGTGGACTTCGCTACGTGGAAATTTCCGGCCAGCTGAATCGCAGCAGGGAAAACCGATACCAGTCGTCCTTCTGGCAAATCAGTGAGACCACCCGCGATCTCCGATCTGTGGTAGCCGGGGTGGATCAGCTGGACCGCTACGAATTCGAGCTATCGGAATTAATTTACACACAGCGACCGCTGAGCGGATCATATCCCGGGCATCTGTACCGCTTCCCGGAATACCGGAATTTTCCGGTGCTGCCTTCGGCGGTGCTCTACCGGCTGGACGGTCCGGGCATTCCTGTGGAGAACAGCTCCTACGAGGCCATGGCCTACCGCCTGGTGGATCCCGAGGGAGACGGCCGGTTCACCCCGGTGCAGGTGTACGTGCGTTACATTTACCGGGGAGTCGGCGAATACCTGGGAGAACGGGCTGTCTCTTATACACATCTCCGAGCCCACGA
>CAWZYW010000431.1:0-3135 GCA_963966255.1 uncultured Salinispira sp.
GTGTTAAAGGTCAGATCGATGGAGAAGGGAGTTGAGGCGAGGACCGGCGTATTGACCTCGGGCAGACCGGCTAGACTCATTTCCTCGGGTAGATTATTCGGTGCGGATTCAATTTCTTCACTCATGTCACCTCGCTCCTCCAACTATAATCTAAATATACAACGCCGGTCCATCGAGGGTCTGCCGCCATGGTCGGAGCGTCCGAACAAGCTCCGGATAGTATTTCTGACATTCGGCGATGGCGCAAAGAGCTCCCGGGAGGTCATGACTGTTGGCATAGCGGGTGAACAGCCGCTCCCGGTCATTCAGGAGATCCGAAGCGCTTGCGAGGTAGCGCTCAACCGCAGTCCTGATTTCATCCTCGCGGTACCCCCGCCCCCTTTGCCCCTCGATGATCTCGTTGGAGCGGGGGAGGCAGTAGATGCCGTCCTGGTCGTTACAATAGGATTTTTCGCCGTCCCAGAATCCGTTCTCCCCCTGGAGGCTCAAGGTGGCATCGATAACCTTCTCCGGATAGCGCCAGTCCCGGCCCGCCGCCCGGTACAGGAAAAACATATGGAAGGCCCCGCCCATATCGTGCAGCCCGCCGCCAGGCAGGATACCAAGACGATGCAGGAGCCCCCTCTCCCAGAAACCGCTGGTGGGAGCCACTTTGGCGTCGAGCCATGCAAAGTACCAATCGAGGAACGCTGCCCCGGCCCTTTCTTCCATCATCATGATGGCTGCGGTGCCCGCCAGAATATGGCTTCCCATCCAGATTATCGACCAGGGTACCCGGCGCAGAAAGCGGGTCCTGGCCCGGGTCATGCCATTGCCGCGGTTCAGTTCATCGATCCAGGATTGGGGATGGGCCGGCTCCTGTCCCAGAAGCTTCAGGGCAGCCAGGGCGTAGGCGGTGCCGTGCTCCCGGGGATGGGTGCGGGTGTAGCGTTTTTTGTACCAGCCGGTGCCAGGGTCCTGGAAGCGATTGATCACCCCGGCCCAGTGAAGCCGGTCTTCCTCAGTGGTGCTCTCCTTAAGGATGCCGGTGATGGCCCGGCAGAACAGCATATCGGTGGCGCCGTAGAGGCTGGACGGCCTCCCGGGCAGATAGCAGTACTCCCCGGCACCGCCGCCATCGGACCAGAAGAACTGCTTCTCCCATTCGGGATACATGGCTTCGAAGGGCCGGAAATCATAGGGGGCTTTTAATTCGTTTCGGTCTCCCGACGGGTTATTCCCGATTTGATAATTCGCCATAGGCTTCCTTCAGATATTCGTATGCCAGCTTGATCTCCCGATCGCGGCTCACCAGACCTTTGATATTGAAATACGGTACCGGATTGTTGGGAAACTCAGGACAGTAAAAATCCGAGAGAACCCAGGGCGATACTCCGGCGATCCAGGGATAGCGTCCGGCGGTCTCAATATAGTGTCTGATGAAATCTCTCTGAAATTCTTCGCCATAGGTCTTGCCCGGCGGGACCCGGTCGGCCACGAATTCACCGTCGAAATCATGACGGCCGGGAGCCGCTCCGGCGCCGAATTCCGAAAGCAGAAGCGCCTTACCCGGGAATTTTCTTCGGATCTCTTCGAGATGAGAAGCCAGAGTCTCTTTCGCCCCGTAATACCATCCCAGATAGATGTTGTACGATAGGATATCGAGAAAGCGCCCCCCTTGCCGACGGCGATCCAGAATACCCTTGCCGCTGGTAAACTCAGCCATGGTGCTCAGGCGGGAATCATCGTGCGATTTTAGTGTCCGATCAAATTCCCGGTACAGGCGCGCGGCAGAACGGCTCAGGGAGTAGCTCTCGTTGGCGACTCCCCATATGATAATTCCCGGATGGTTGATATCCCGCTCCACCATTTCCAGGAGCTGGCGCTTGGCCTCGTATTTCACCCGCCGATGGGCGATCTGCCGCATGCCAAAATAACGCAGCGGAATTTCCTTTAGTGGTCGTGAGTCCGCGTACCAGTGAGCATAACCGTTGCCGAGCTGATAGAAGGGGATCTCCTGGGACAGCCAGAAGCCCCGTCGGCGCAACTCGTCCAGCTCTGCCGGGTGATGGGGATAATGGGCCAGGCGAACGTAATTGGCATTGAGACCCTGAATCAGGTCCAGGTCGGCTTCGATCAGCTCGGGAGGATTCGACGCACCGTGGTCCGGATGATCCTCATGCTTGCAGATTCCACGGAGAAACTGGCGGCGTCCGTTGATTATCAGCGCATCGGGCCCGGCATTCACAATGCGGTATCCGGTGAGGACTACGACCCGGTGAAGCTGCCGGCTGGTTCCCCAAGCTTCGATCTCCATGCGAATCCCCCCGGGCGACTCGGGGCTCCAGGGAAGCACCGCGGCAAGCTTCACCTCGGTCCGGGCAGATGAGACCGGAAGCCCGCCCTCATCGGGGTGGAAGGTTGCGTCCAGATCCCGGGAAATGAGCTGATCACCGGTTTCGGTGGGGTATTGCAGCTCGAGACGAAAGGATTCGGCCCGGCCGGAGGCAAGGACGGATATCTCGAGCCGATTACCGCCCCGGGGAATCGCCGCAGCTTTGAAGATAGTGGTTTCGGGCATAAAGTCGATGGCCAGCTCCCGATGAATGCCCAGGTAGGTATGCCATCCGGGGGTATTGTACCGACCCAGTCGGGCCGGTAGCGAGTGGAACTGCGGCCGATTGTCGACGAGGATATGCAGGCGCAGACTGACCCGATCCTCCGGCACCGGATCAATGGGAGCGAACAGCGGCGTATACCCGCCCCGGCGGGCGGCAATCAGCACTCCGTCGGCGTAGACCGCCGCGGCGTTCAGAAAGCCTTCCATGCGCAGTCGCGGAGCGAAACCGTCGGCGATCCGCCCGCGGAATTCGTCACCCAGGACCAGAGTCCGCTCATAGCAGACCATGCCCAGATACTCCCCGCGGCCGCTGTTATAGCTGTTCAGGGTTGACGGCAGCTCGACGGTCTCACAGCTGCCGTCCTCGAACCAGACCGTCCAGGTTCCGCCCAGGTCGAGGCTCTCGAGCCCCGAATCAGACACATGGGTGGGATACGGAAGGCCGTTTTCCCCCACCCAGGGAATTCCCGCCGTTTGGCGCTGGTGAGCGGATATGTCCGGAGATGGCGGATCAACCACAGATTCCCGGCCTGCCC
>CAWZYW010000432.1:0-3121 GCA_963966255.1 uncultured Salinispira sp.
CCTCCGGGGGGAGCTATCCGGTGCAGGGCATTGACCAGGGCCGATTTACCGACGCCGCTCTTGCCGAGCATGGCTACCACCGGCGGCGCTTTCGCGTCTTCGGCGGCTCCCCCGGTCTTTCCCCCGGCCAGCTCCGCGGCCAGTTCGCCGATTCCCTCGCCAGTATGCGCGCTCACCAGATGCACCGGCACCCCGAAGGCGATTTCCCCGGCGGCGGCCCGAGCCTCTTCACGGTACTCGTCGGAAGCCGCATCGGCCTTGTTGAGGACGATCACCGGTTTGGCCCCGGAGTTCCAGGCGGTGGTGAGGCTCCGCTCCAGCATGGCTTCCAGGAAATTCCGACCGCCGTCCAGGCCGAATACCAGCAGGACGTAGTCGATATTCGCCACGATCACCTGCTTCTCAGTCCGGTCTCCCGCGGCGGCCCGGCTCATGGAGCTGTGCCGGGGAAACACTTCGCTGATCAGGGCCCTGGGCCCTTCGCCGCCGTTGGACGGCAGGTCCGGCAGCTTGAGAGCCACCCAGTCACCCACCACCGGATACTCTTCCCGGCTGCGCTGCTCCGATTCGAACGATCCGGCGATCTGGGTGGGAATATTCCGTCCGTCCCCGGCGAGGCAGATATAGGTATGATGTTTCTGTTCGATGACCAGGGCCAGGACGTACTGGCCGGATCGCTGCTTTTCTTCGAGCCAGCTGTTCCAGATCGCCTGAATCCGCTGGTCCGCGATTATATCGATCATGTTGTTCAATAGTTTCTCCTGAACTGATAATGCTTCGCAATACTGCGAACTAGATAAATCAGATGGGGTTTGCGGTTCAGGATGGGATTCTCAAGACGGGAAAAATCAGACGATAGAGTTACCCCGAACAGGACCGCAAGCGAGAACAAGCTCTTTCATACAGACCTCCTCAAGGTATGTGATACCTTACATTAGCGACATTAAAATAAACGATCAAGCCGAGAGAACGGGTAAAACCATATTTTCACCCTGATTTTCTCCCGAATTTCGGTAAAAATCAGCCGTTTTCGGGGCACTGCACAGTATCTTTATCTGATGAAACGAATTTTTAAGATTATTGGGGTTTTATTTTTCCTGATCGGCCTGCTGGGCTGCACCTCGGCCGGCGGCGAATCACCGGCGGGGCCGCTTCACTATCTGGCCCTGGGTGATTCCTACACAATCGGCGAGGCGGTATATGCCCCCAACCGCTGGCCGACGGTGCTGGCGGGAATGCTGGAATCCGAGATCGGCGCTCCGTTCGTGGTGGAATACCGGGCCCGCACCGGCTGGACCACCGGCAATCTACTTGCGTCATTGGAAGCCACCCCGCCTGAGCGGGATGGATACGACCTGGTGTCCCTGCTCATCGGCGTCAATAATCAGTTCCGCGGCTACCCCTTCGCCACATACCGCAGCGAGGTGCCCCGGCTCATCGACCTGGCGCTGGAGTACGCCGGCGGAGATCCTGATCGGGTCTTTGTGGTCTCCATTCCCGACTACGCCTATACCACTTACGGCTCCTACCAGCGCGCCGCCGACCGGCAGAGGATCAGCCGGGAGATCGACGAGTATAATGCATGGATGGAGGAGTATTGCGCATCCCGGGGAATCGCCTTTTTCGGCATAACCGATATCACCCGGCGGGGCATTGACGAGCCCGAACTGGTGGCCTCCGACGGCCTTCATCCCTCAAGCGAAGCCTACCGGCAGTTCGCCGACCGCATTTTCGCCGGCTTCAATACGGACCGTATCCGATGAGGGTCGCCAGGTAGAGCCAGCCAAGGGAAAGGAAAAACATCAGGGCCTGAATGGGAATGACGAATTTAAACCATTTCCCGTATGACACCGATGAGATGCCCAGGGCGATGAGCAGCACGGCGTTTGTGGGAAACAGCAGATTGCTGAACCCGTCACCGAAACTGAAGGCCAGAACGGCGGTCTGCCGGGTGAACCCCAGGATATCCGACAGCGGCGTGATTATCGGCATGACCAGCAGGGCCTTGGCGGAAGCCGATCCCACGAACAGGTTCAATACGAACACCAGCAGGTAAACCGCCGCAACCCCGAAGAAATTCTGCTGCCCCCTAATAATGCCGGCGGCCTCGTTGAGAATGGTATAAAGAATGCGGCTTTCCACCACGATGTTTTTTACGCTGGCGGCCATCAGAATAAGCAGGACACCGGGCAGGACCGCCAGGCTCCCGGACAGGAAATACTTCCCGATGCGCCGCAGATCGGTTCCCGCCGCCAGGCCGGTGATCAGCGCGCTGATGACGAAGAGCAGGGCGATGATCGGCATGGAATAGCCGGAAATCGCCGGTATGCCGGAGGCGATCCCCAGATACATCACAATGAAGATCAGGGATCCCAGGAAAATCCGGAAGGCCGAGCGGATCTGTCCTGCGCTGCCCTGAGGCGCGAAAGCCGGAGCGTCGCCGGCGCCCTTCGCTGAGCCGTCTGGATCATCTGATCCGCCTGGCCCGGATTCGCCGGTTTCGAGGGCCGGCCGCCGGGCCTCGATCCGGGCGGTGTAGGCGAACATAAACACAAGCAGGATGACATAGGTCACCGCGAAGATAATCACCCGGAATCCCGCGCCTGAGAACAGGGGAAGCCCGGCGATCTGCTGGGCCACCCCGATGCTGAATGGGTTGGAGATGGCCGCCGAGAATCCGAAGCCCGCCGCAAGGATGCTCAGGCCGAGGCCGGTAAGCCGGTCCCAGCCCAGAGACAGGGATATCGATATGGCGATGGGAACCAGCAGCACAACCTCTTCGAAAATGCCCATTACCGCCCCGAAGGCCATGAATATCAGAACCAGAATCGCGATGAGTATCCGTTTATGCTCGGCGAAGCGTTCAGCGGTAGCGCGGATGAGCTCGGGGATAACCCCGCTGTTCTGAAGCACGGTGATCGATCCGCTGACAAAAATGATAAACAAGGTGATGACGATAATGATCAGCGAATCGGAGGAGAACAGAACCAGCACCGGGGCGGCGATGATCTTCCAGACCGGGAAATCCCCCGAGTCGAGCCGTTCATACGAGTCCGGATCGATGACTTCCACCCCGTCGACCATGGCACTTTCATAGCTCCCCGGTGGTACAGTGTAGCTC
>CAWZYW010000433.1:0-3113 GCA_963966255.1 uncultured Salinispira sp.
CCCTTGGCAACGGAGAAGAAGTGATTCTCTCGGTATATCGGGATTCCCGCCTAGCGGATGCGTTCGTGCGGGATGCGGCTTTCGCGCTGCTTGTATCGGCGCTGGCTGCCATGATCGCGGGTACTCTCGCCGGGGTGCTCATCGGTCGCGGAATATCGCGGCCCATCGGCGAGCTCCAGCGTCAGTCGGACCTGCTGGCCCGAGGCGATTTGGATGCCCGGGTCCGGGTGAGCGGCAGGGATGAAACCGCCCGGCTGGCGGTGAGCTTTAACAGCATGGCGGAAAAACTGGAAAAACATATTATCGCCTTGCGCGATGAACGGAATTCCCTGCGCCGTTTTCTGGAAGACGCCAGCCATGAGTTGCGAACACCGTTGACCAGCATCCTCACCAGCGCGGAGGTCATCGAAGACCGGTTGAAAGCCATCCCCGGGGATGATACCCGCCGCCTTTCTGAAATGTTCGCCGGAAGCCGGCGATCCGTCCTTACGATGAAGTCGCTGATCGACGGTCTTCTGTCTCTCAGCCGGATTCGTTCGGGGATTCGAAACGAGGAACCCGAGCCTACGGACCTTGCAACTCTGCTGCGTGATCATTCGGCGGCGGTCTCTCCTGGAGAAGACGCCATTGAGGTGCGCATCGAGGACGACTGTCCCGATGTTTCCATCGATCCCGTATCCGCGACCCAGCTGGTGCAGAATATCGTCTCCAATGCGAGGAATGCCGATTCGCGGGTGATTCGGGTTGCGTGCCGGAGGGAGGGCAAGCGGATTCGCTTCCGGATCCGGGATGACGGTCGGGGGATGGCGGCCGGCGACCTCGAACGGGCTTCCCGGCGCTTCTTCAAGGGTGAACGCAGCCGGGGAAGCGGTCTCGGACTGGCGATCTGCCGTCAGATTCTCGAGGTGTATGATTCGGAACTGGTACTCCGGTCGCCCCCCTCTGATACCCCCGAAGCCAACGGATTCGAGCTCGAGTTCACGCTCCCCGCGCACTTTTCGAATAATTGACCCGGGAAAAACCCGAAAACCGTGGTACCATGATCCAATCTTTTTTCTTCAGGAGGGTTCATGGCCCAGTCCCTGCCAAAACGGCTCGCTTTTGTGTATTCCCTCGGTCAACTCGGCTGGAGCATGCAGCTGACCCTGGTAACCTTCTGGCTTACCTACGTATTCGTACCCACGGATCTTTCGGGAATTCCGGTGTATATTCCCCAGATTGCGATTTTCGGCTTTTTGACCATCATCGGCATAATCAGCCTGGCGGGGCGACTGGTGGACGCGGTTACCGATCCCTGGATCGCCACCCTCAGCGACCGGTCTTCCCACCCAAAGGGACGCAGAATTTCCTTTATGCGCCGATCGGCCATCCCGGCGGGTATTGTCGCCGCGCTGCTGTTTATTTCTCCGGTGAACGGAACCAGCGCCTGGAACGTTCTGGCCCTGACCGTCAGTCTTTTCGCCTATTACCTATTTTATACCATGTACGTCACTCCGTACTTCTCCCTCATCGCAGAGCTGGGACATACCACCGAGGAGAAGCTGAATCTCTCCACCTACATTTCCCTGACCTGGTTCCTCGGATATGCCCTGACCACTCAGGCCGCAGCGGTATTCCCCCTTTTCGAATCCATGGGCATGACCAGAATCGGATCAATGCGCCTTACATTTGTGCTAATCGCAATTATCAGCACTGTACTGATGCTGCTCCCGGCATTGATCATCGATGAAAAAAAGTACTCCGAAGCCCAACCGAGCACCGCTCCCATGATTGAGAGTCTCAAGGCCATTCTGTCCAACCGTTGGTTCCGGCCATTTATCATATCTGATTTTCTCTACTGGTTCGGCCTGACCATCTGGCAAACCGGGACGCTGTACTACGTCACGGTGTTGCTGCTGCGCAGCGAGCAGGACGCTGCCAATCTGGTGGTTTTTTCCGGCGTATTGAGCTTTGCCCTCTATGCCTTGATTAATCTCATCGCAAAAAAAATCGGTAAAAAGCAGCTTATGCTCATCGGCTATATTTCGTTTATCGTTTCGTTTCTGCTTACCGCAGGACTGGGTATTCTTCCCATCTCCTCAACAGCTCAGTATTTCATCCTCATTCCGCTTTTCGGCCTGTCCCTGGCGATTTTCGGGATCCTGCCGAATGCGATTATCGCGGATGTGGCGGAATTCGATGCCCGGCGCACCGGTATTTTCCGCGAGGGCATGTTCTTCGGCGCAAGAACCTTCGTCCAGAAGCTCGGAGTCGGTCTTGGCCTTTTGGTGTTCAACAGTCTGCTTCTCCTGGGAAACAGCAGCACCAACAGTCTGGGCATCAGGCTAACCGCTGTGTTCGCTGCGGCGATCATGTCGATAAGCCTGATAATATTCATCCGATACCGCGAACGGGAAGTACTCGCGGCGGAAACCCGGGAAAACCCGGCAGTTCAGCTCTCCGGCGAGAATGACCTGAGCTGATCAGAGGCTCTGCCGCTCCACATTGAGTGCTTAGCTTGTTTCGCGGTACCCGGGAGCGGTATACTATGATGGGAAGGGCTATTGATGGATACAGAGTTTAAAACCCTCGCTCCTCTGCTGCGAACCCTCTGGGCTGAGACAGAGAAGGGCGGGGGAACCATGCTCTTCTGTCAATCGAATAACCAGGAAGTTCTGGCGGAAAATATTCTGGGTCACCTCCAAAACCTGGGCAGAGATCATTCTCCGACGGTTAATCACTATTCCCTGACGAGCTACAAACCCAAGCCATATGCGCCGTTTCTCGATGAGTGCAAGCACTTTTTCGAATCATATAATGCCGGTGAAATCCTCACATTTCTGAACCAGCATCAGGTTTACTACTATCACTCCGGCGTTCTGGCCGAATACCTTTCCAGCGGCACGGCGATCCGTCGAGAGGGACTGCTTCCCGGAGAACTGGATTACGAATCATTTCGCATGCAGGGCTCCATCCGCAACATCCTTCAAGGTGTGTACGCTTCGCATCCGGTGATATTCCTCATCGAGAACGCTCATAATTTACCGCGGTCCACCCTTCGTCTGTTGAAAATGATTCTGAAAAGCGGCGGGGATCTTCCCTTCCTGTGTATTCTCTCCGCACCCGAAGTGGTG
>CAWZYW010000434.1:0-3106 GCA_963966255.1 uncultured Salinispira sp.
GAGATCAGCCTCGGTCTCGTGGGCTCGGAGATGTGTATAAGAGACAGCTCCTCTCCCAGCGGAGCTCATCAACCGCAAGAGTTTCCTCCTTCCCGCCGAAAATCAGGATTCCGGCGATTGAGAGAACCGCTACGATGGCGATGGCGGCCAGTATCATCGGGAGCGGTTTCCGCCTGGCGGGTTTCGGTTCCGGGGGCTTGGGATCCCCACCGGGGCCCTGCCCGCCCGTTCCGCCTTGGGTAGGAGTATCGAGGGGAATCGTGCGGGTGGCCCGGGCTTCCGAGTCCCCCTTTGAGGCGTGGCATTGCCGGCAGATTTCATCGGTCGCCGCATTGTCGGTGCCGCAGAAACTGCAGGTCCAGTCGGCTCCGGAACGGGCCCTCGCCAGGCTTTGCTGATCCTGTACTTCCGGGGCGTCATCATCGAGATAAAACTGAACGCTGGGATCCCTCCGTCGACCGCAGGCGGAACAGTTCATACCCCTGCCCAGATTGGTCGTACCGCAGTAACTGCAGTCCCACTTGCCTTCCCTGATTGCCATAGATCACCTCGTGGCTGGAAATCTCAGCCGGAACGATCCGGCTATACCCACATTAATGCATGATTCGGCGATTGTGGGCCATGGTTGGGATTTTTCTTGACGAAGAAGGGTTTTTTCGGAAGTTTATTTGACATAATCAATCATAAAAGGAATCGTCAATGCATACATTGATAAAGCGTCTTATTCCCATTCTACTTCTCCTAACCCTCTTCCCGATATTCACGGGTTTCGCCGAAGAAGGCCTGGTACTCCCCGAAATAGCAGATTGGATGCAGCTGCAAAATCTGCTCGAAGAATACCCTGAACAAATCCTGCTGCTCGACGTACGGACCCCCGCCGAGTACGAGGCCGGTCATATTCCAGGAGCCGAGCTCCTGCCGCATAGCGAAATCCTGGCTTCCGGTCTGGAACTTGACCGGGACACTCCCATTGTCCTGTACTGCCGAAGCGGGAACCGTTCCGGTCAGGCTTATCGGGAACTGGTACGTCAGGGCTTCACCAATCTGGTGGATTTCGGCGGAATATTTCGCTGGGGCGGAGAGATCCGCACCGGTTCGGAACCCTGATCGGATTTTCGAGCTTTCAGGTATCAACCGTTATCGCTGATTATCTCTATCGTGCGGCTGGCACGGGCTCCATGTCCATTGGTAATAGAAATAACATGAATCCCGCGCTCGGGATGAATTTCCATACTGTGGTAATTCCGTGTGGTACCGAGGAATCGGTCGTTCAGGTACCAGAAAAGTTCATCTTCGGGATCGGAGCTCACCGCCTCAAGGGCGAGCATCTGGCGGCTTCCGTCACGGTCGATGGGGATGTAAATTTTGTTGGTCTCAGACAATCCCAGGAAGCTGATACGGCTTCCCCCTGCCGACGGCGAGGAAGGATGTAACGGAGGCCGGCCGATGTAGGTCGGGTCTGCCCGCCGGTAATAATAAGCCATCACTTCCGGCAGAACAAAACGACGCTCCGGAATGCTCTGATGCATCGGATAGAATGAGGCATCCACTTCGAACTCACCGCTCTCGTCGAGATGCACGAGATGATGGTACGGACAGATGGTTCCCGGGTATGCTATTCCGGCAGGTACGTATTCAGTTGTGGTATCTTCACAATACTCCCCGGCAAGATGACCGCTGTGTGAACATACTTCGACGGCTTGCAGCTGGCCCCAGGGAACCGGAAACCCGGCCTGGTTCTCAACAAGATTGAACAGATCGAACAGCAACGGACCGGCGGCTTTGCTGCCTGAAATTGCCGCCCTCCCCGAGCCGTAGGCATTTCCCACCCACACGCCGATGGCATAGTCCCCGGTGACTCCGATGGCCCAGCCGTCACGGAATCCGTAGGACGTGCCGGTTTTCCAGCTGATGGCGAAGGATGAGGAAAAAAGATCCCAGTTGGAATCGATCCCGGGCCTCACCACTTCCTGCATGGCCTTGAGGCTTATATATGCCGCACCGGGGGAAACCGGAAACGGCACGGCGTAAAGCTCTTGTTCCAGATAGGACGGGCTGATGCCCGACGGCAGAATCTCCAGAGCGCTCCGGGCCAGGGATGCGTATGCGCCGGTGAGTTCTATCAGGCTGCTTTCCGCGCCACCGAGGATCAGGGTGATGCCGTAGGAGCCCACGCTGCGGTTGATTCCAGACAAACCCATGGCCCTCAAATCGGTATAAAAGCGGTCGACGCCGTAATCCCGGAGCATCCGGGCGAATGGGACATTCAAGGATTGTACCAGCGCCTGATGAGCGCTCACCGCGCCGAGATACTCATGGGTATGGTTCTCCGGCGAATAGCCCCCCATACGGGTCGGGATATCAGCGACCAGCTGATGGGGTAGCAGCACTCCGGTATCAATCATCCGGGCGTACAGCAGGGGCTTTAAGAGGCTGCCGGTGGAACGGGGGCTGGAAGCGATATCCACGAAGGGAGCCTGCACCCCCGCGACCTGGGCGGAAATGTTCCCCAGGTATGCCTTCACTGCGCCGCTTGGTATATCGATAATCACCGCGGCCGCGTTGTGAATGTCCCGATCCAGCAAATGCCGGGCGTATTGGTCCAGCATACGCTGTCCCTGAACTTGCAGGTACTCATCCAGGGTTGTCTCGATAATATCCCGGCCGGACGGGACCGGGGAGGATGCCAATGCGGCGTTTTGAATGATATGGGGAGTATGGTGCGGCAGATCATACAGCGCCGGAGGCAGAACTTCGTTTTTTGAAAGAGCCAGGGTCTGCTCGTCGATCAGTCCGTCGGCTTTGAGGCGCTCCAGGAGGCGATCCCGCTTGGCGATCAGGGCTTCCCGGCCCCGTTCGAAGTGAATGGCCCCTGGATTATTCGGAAGAACCGCCAGTGTCGCGGCTTCGGCCCAGGAAAGTTCGGTTGCGGGGCGATTGAAGTATCGCCAGCTTGCGGCATGGACTCCTACGATATTGCCGCCGAACGGCGCATGAGAGAGATACAGGTCGAGGATGTCCCGTTTGCTGCGGGTGAGCTCCAGAATTACCGCGCCGGTCATCTCACGGAGTTTCTGGGCAATGCTGCGGCGGGAGGTGCCGTGGG
>CAWZYW010000435.1:0-3106 GCA_963966255.1 uncultured Salinispira sp.
CCCTGGTCCTGATGGGAGTTCGCATTATCCGCAGCGGCCGCCCTCCGTCGGCGCCCTTCTATCTGGTGGCCAATCACCTGAGCTGGCTGGATTCCATCGTTTTTATGGCAGAGTGCGCGGCGGTGTTTGTATCCATGGAGGACGTGCGCAGGCTGCCGGGAGTCGGCATCCTGGTGGAGAGCTTCGGCACTATTTTTATCGAGCGCCGCAGCCTCAGGGCCCTGGGAACCGTTTCCCGGCTTCTCGGCCAGCCCATGGACCGGGGAGACGGGGTGATGATGTTCCCTGAGGCCGATACCAGCCGGGGAGACGAACTCCTGCCATTCAGTTCGGCATTGCTGCAGCAGGCGGTGGATCGGGGCCGGCCGGTGCACAGTGCCGCGGTGGCCCTGTTTTCCACTCCGGGATATCCCGAGGCGGGAGCACTGGTGGCCTGGGCCGACTGGACCCCGATATTCAGCCACATCGTTATGATGCTGGCCATGCCGATGGTAACCGTGCGCATCGCCTATTCCCCCGACGGTCTGGTTTCGGACCACCGGGGGAAGCTTTCGCAGGCCCTGAGAGAACGGATCAGCTCGGATCTGCTGGAGATTCAACCGGCATATCGGCCAGCATAGGGGCATCGTCTCTTCCCAGGTCTGCCAGGGTCTCCTGATGCATCTCCCGGGTAATGGGGTAGGCGGCAGCCAGTAAGATCGCTCCCACCAGCATCAGGGTGGGCAGCGGGCCCATGACGAATCGGATGGCCTGCAGGGCGCTCTCGGGCTGAAGGGCCAGTTCTTCGCCTACGGGGGTCACGTAGCCCCGCAATTCCAGCATCTGCCCGACGATCCACATGGCGATTCCCCAACCCGAAAGCAGGGCCAGGACATAGACCAGCACCAGGCCGGTCCGTCCCGGCTGAAGCAGACTTATGCCCATCAGGGTTACGATAAACGCCACCGAGCCGAGAATGAAACTGGTCTTTTTATCCCGTTTTTTTGATATATGCACTACCAGTGGGATTCCCGCCATGGCGGCCACCTGGGTGGTGAGGATCACGTAATTGCTCATCGAGGGCATTTGCATGTTGTAGCTCACGAAGTAGATCAGCATTGAGGCCAGGATGCTCACCGCGGTCCATGAAAGCAGATAAAAGCCCACCATCATCCAGAAGGGCCGGGAGCGGAATACCGAATCCAGGGATTCGAGCCTGAATTTCCTGCCCGGACTGGTATCCCGATAGGAACCGGTGACCGAAATCACCACCAGCGGCGGAATTATCGCCAACGCTCCCATGATCATTCCCGCCGAACGGAACAGCACCAGGCGGTTGGTGACATACCATCCGATGACGGTAATCGCCACCACCGAGCCAAGATTTCCCAGAAGCTGGAAGAACATCCGGTATCCGTGCAGTTCCGACTGCTCATCGAAATTGCCGGTGAGCCGGGGAGTCAGGCTGTTGAAGGCGATGTGCACTACGGTAAACGCCGTATCGAACAGGATAATTGCCAGTGAATAGTACAGAACCTTTCCCAGCGGGGCGAAATCCGGTACCAGCCAGAGCAGCATAAAGCTCAGACCCAGGGGAGCCGCCCCGGCAGCCAGCAGGATGCGGCGTCGGCCGAAGGGGCTCTGGACGCGGTCGGCCCACAGGCCGATGAGTGGGTCGTTGAAGGCGTCCCAGAGCTTGCCCGCCAGGATCGCCGTAGTCGCCAGTCCGGGACTCAGGCCTGCAACGTCGGTGAGAAAATTCAGCTGATAGAAGCTCACGATGACCAGGGGCATCGAGATGGTCAAATCGCCAAGGCTGAACAGCACTTTGGTGCGTCGGGGAAGGACGCCGGTTTTTCTCATAATCGGTATTTTGAACCGAATTCGGCCATTGCACAAGCAAAATTGTTGAGCAGGCGAATGAGGAATTCCGGAATAAAGCCGTTCCGTTTGGAATTTTCACCAACGTACACGGTATACTAAAGGCAGATATCAGAGCCGGCACCGCCGGCAGTGATAACGGAGGTTATATGAAAAGAATTATTACCGTACTGCTGATCCTGTTTGTGAGCATAGGGACGGTGAGTGCACAGGAATTTGTTGAAGACGTTCAAGCCGCGTACGAAGCATTCGCCGAGGACCTTGCGCCGGCGGTACCCTCCGCCGCGGTACTCGGATCAACATGGTCTGACGCGTATATCGGCCAGTTTCCCCGTTTTGGTGCAGGGGTATATGCGGGAGCCGCGTTACTTCCGCTGGAATCATTCGAAAGCCTGTTAACCGTGGTCGATCCTTCCGCCTCGCTGCCTGCTTAAATTACCAATCTCGCGGGAGTACCCCTTCCGGTTTTCGGTCTGGATGCCCGGCTCGGCGGTCTGATACTGCCTTTCGACGTAGGGGTTAAGGCGGGAGTGATTCCCGAAACCTTTCAGATTAACGCAAATACTTCGATAAATTACATGAGCTTCGGAGTAGATCTGCGCTACCCACTGCTGAAGGGTAATATTATCCTTCCGAAGCTTTCAGTGGGGCTCGGATACAACTATCTTTCAAGTTCGGTAACAATGACCGGAATTCTGGATAACGGTCCCTACGTTCTGGTGGATAACGGCGGAAGCGGAGCGAATATTGAAGTCACCAGCCCGGATTTCGGCATGAGTTATACCAGCTCGGTGATAGACCTGAGGCTGCAGGCAAGTAAGAAGTTCCTGTTTATTACGCCTTATGCCGGCCTTGGTGCATCCTGGGCAAGCTCAAAAATCGGCGGAAGCCTCAGTTCTGAAATTCAGGATGATCTGGGAAATCCCCTCGATCAGGCCGGTATTGATTCGAGACTCTCTTCAGCTGGTATCAGCGGTCTTACCATCAATCCCGCCGGCTTCGTCAGCGAAAACGCCGTGAATGCCTTTACCTACCGGGCGTATGTCGGCGCCAGCGTCGGACTGCTGATCTTCAAGGTTGATCTGGGAGCCAGCTATAATTTCAACACCCAGAATCGCGCCGGTCAGGTGGGAGTTCGGGTTCAGTTCTAAACCCCTCGGGGATCCCAAAACGCAACCGCCGGCCAGTTCGCCGGCGGTTTTCTTATGAGGCCCCCTGTCAAGAGATTATTTCAGGTATTAAAGAT
>CAWZYW010000436.1:0-3099 GCA_963966255.1 uncultured Salinispira sp.
CCCGGACCAGCGCCTAGGTGGGCCGTTGGGTCCCCACCGGAGCCCGCAGGGTCGGGCCGGCGTCCAGCGGCCTGGCTCCCACCCTGATCACCGGGCAGTTCGAGCCCGAGCGGAACATGGCCGTATGGCCGTCCACCGGCAATTACTGCCGGGGCGGGGCATATATCTCCCGGCTGCTGGGATGCAAATCCATCGCGATCCTCCCCGAAGAAATGTCCGACGAGCGCTTCGCCTGGCTGAAAAACATGGCCGACGAGACCATCGCCACGCCGGGTTGCGAGAGCAACGTAAAGGAGATTTTCGACAAGTGCCATGAGCTCGATGCCCAGCGGGGCGATTCCATATTTATCTTCAATCAGTTCGACCAGCTTGGGAATCATTTGTGGCATCACGAAGTCACCGGTCCCGCTATGGAAAAGGTCTTCCGCAAGCTGGCGAAGCCGGGTGAACGCTTTGCCGGGACCGGGATCAGTTCGGGTTCCGCGGGCACCACCGCATCCGGTGAATATATGAAAAGCCGCTTCCCCGGCTCTGTGCTGGCGGTCAGCGAGGCCCAGCAATGCCCGACCCTGCTGAACAACGGATTCGGCGGTCACCGCATCGAAGGCATCGGCGACAAGCATGTGCCCTGGATTCACAATGTTCGGAATACCGACATGGTGGTCGCCGTCGATGATGAGGCCAGCATGCGCCTTCTGCGCCTGTTCAACGAACCCGAGGGGAAGAAATACCTCATCGATCGGGGAGCCGATCCCGAGCTTGTCCATCGCCTCTGGCTTCTGGGCATCAGCAGCATCTGCAATCTCCTCACGGTGATCAAGATGGCCAAATACTATGAGATGGATGAGAACGACGTGCTGATGACGGTGTTCACCGACTCGGAGCAGATGTATACTTCCCGGCTGACCGAACTGCGGTCCGCCCGGGGTGCCTACGGCCGGGAGCATGCCGTGGCGGATTACCAGTTGTTGTCGGACGTGGGCATCGACTGGATGCAGGAGCTGACCTACCCGGAGCGAAAACGGGTGCATAACCTTAAGTATTACACCTGGGTTGAGCAGCAGGGGCGCGATATGCACGACCTGAACCGGCAATGGTACGACCGCAGCTACTGGCAGGATATTTACGACAGCGCAGAGCGCATCGATGAGCTGATCGGGGATTTCAACCGGAGAATCGCCGGCTACCGATAAGCCGCCACCGGCGTCCCCGAGGGAAAAGGAAGAAGATATGAGCCAATCCAGCATGATCATAAAAAACTGTTACTATCTGTGGCAAGGCAGCCCGGCGGTGTCCACAGGAGCTGACGGTTCCGCCGATGGCGACCGGAAAAGCCCTGCAGGTCCCGGAAGGCCCGGGGCGCTGCGCGGGGTCGATATCCTCATCGAGGGGCAGCGCATTTCCGCCGTGGGGAAGAATCTCGAAGTGCCCCCCGGCGCCGAAGTGATTGATGCCGGCGATTGCGTTGTGATGCCCGGCCTGGTGAATACCCATCACCATTTCTATCAGACCCTGACCCGGAACCTGCCGGCGGTACAGAACGCGAAACTGTTCACCTGGCTGGTCTATCTCTACGACGTCTGGAAATACCTTGACCGGGATGCCATATACTGGTCCACCGCCCTGGCCACCGCCGAACTGCTGAAGACCGGATGCACCCTCACCACCGATCACCACTATCTTTACCCCCGGTCGGTGGACGATGACATCATGGTCCTTCAGTTTCAGGCCGCCGAAGCCACGGGGATCCGCTTCTCCCCGACCAGGGGCTCCATGAGCCGCTCCAAAAAAGACGGCGGCCTGCCCCCGGATTCGGTGGTTCAGACCGAAGATGAGATCATGGATGACAGCATCCGGGTGATCCGGGATTTCCACGACCCGTCGGACGTTTCCATGCGGAAGGTGGTTCTGGCTCCCTGCAGCCCTTTTTCGGTATCCGAGGAGCTGATGTCCGCCTCGGCGGCCCTGGCCCGGGAGCACGGAGTGCTCCTGCACACCCATCTGGCGGAGACCGAAGATGAGAACACCTACTGCCTGCGGGAGTACGGGGTGCGTCCCCTGGAAATGATGGCTCGGGACGATTTCCTCGGTCCCGACGTGTGGTTCGCCCATGGAATCCACTTCACCGACGAAGAAATGCGGGTTCTGCAGGAAACCGGGACGAAAATCACCCACTGTCCCACCTCCAATATGCGTCTGGGATCGGGAATCTGCCGGGTCCCTGAAATGCGGGACATGGGCATTCCCGTGGCCCTGGGGGTCGACGGTTCGGCGTCCAACGACTCGTCGGATATGCTCGGCGAGCTGCGCAACGCCCTGATGCTCCAACGGGTCACCAAGGGCGCCTCGGCCCTGACCCTGGAAGACGTTTTGGACATGGGAAGCATACAGGGGGCGTCCTTACTGGGATATAATAGTATCGGAAGGATAGAGCCGGGCTGGGCGGCGGATATCGCCATGTTTTCCATCGAGCGGATGGAATACACCGGAGCCCTGTCCGATCCCCTGGCGGCCATCGTGTTCTCGGGCTACAACCACGAGGCGAAACACACGGTGGTCAACGGCGTCCAGGTCGTAAAGAACGGTCGACTCTGCGGCCCCGGGGCTGCCCCCGGCGGCTCCAGCGGCCCCGTCGGAGCAATGCTGGTTGATGAAGACGAAATTCGTCACAAGGCCGGCGAAGCTGCCATGCGGATGTATAGAAAGGCAGGTGTACTATGATTGCCGAATTCGTAATCGCCGAGGATCTCGCCCAGGTGCGGAGCCTCATGAACAAGGGCTATATGCTCATCGCCGGAGGCACCCAGATAAACAACGGTGCCCGCATCGCTGCCGACCCCCACTGGTTCGACGCGGAACAGCGGCTGGTGAGCCTTCAGAAGCTCGATCTGGGGAATATCACCATCGACGATTCCGGCGCCCTGAAAATCGGCGCCATGGTCAGCCTTCAGGACCTGGCCGACGATCAGCGCATTCCTCGGGCCCTTCGCGTCGCCGCGGGATTTATCCCCACCCGCAACGTCCGAAACCAGGCCACCATCGGCGGGAACGTCCCGGCCCCCAGGAGCGACCCCTACATCATCCCCCCCCCGATTGCCC
>CAWZYW010000437.1:0-3081 GCA_963966255.1 uncultured Salinispira sp.
GTATAAGAGACAGGCCGTGGTTTGCGTGAACGAAGTCCCGGCAGAGATGGAGTCCCAGACCGGATCCCTTTTCGTATTCGGTACCCGGCGTGGTGGAATAATTCCCGAGCTGGAACAGGGTTCCGGTGTCCTCCACCCCCCGACCGCTGTCGCGGACGAAAACCCGGGTTTCCGTTTTATCGGCTTCGGCGGATATGACGATTTCTCCATCCCGGGGAGTGAACTTCAACGCGTTGGAAATGAGGTTCCGCAATATGATCTGGACCATGTTCGAATCGGCCCAGGCGAAGGTACTCTCATCTACCTTGAGCCGAAGGGCAATATTCTTGTGTTCCGCCATATGGGTCAGTTCGAGCACCACCCGGTGAGCCAGGGAATGGATATCGATGCGGGCGGTATTGCGCTTGACGCCCTGGAACTGGCTCCGGGCCCATTGAAGGAGATTGTCCATCATCATAAGCTCCTGATGACCGGCGTTGTACAAAATGGTGATGAACTCTTCCTTTTCCTCTTCGCTGAGACTTGCGGAATTATGCTTGAGCATGTCCAGGGTCCCGATGATCGAATTGAACGGGCTGCGCAGGTCATGGGCGATGATGGTGAACAGACGTTCGCGGAAGGCGATTTCATCATCCAGGCGGCGTTTCGCCTGCTGCAATTCCAGATGGACCTGGACCCTCGCGAGAAATTCCTCCTGATGGAACGGTTTGGAGATGAAATCCACCCCGCCGGCTTCAAAGCTCTCCAGAAGACCCTCGGTATCGGTTCGGGCCGAGAGGAAAATAATCGGGACCTCGGAACTGGGGTGTTCCTGGCGGATGCGGCGGCTCACTTCGAATCCGTCCATTTCCGGCATCATTATATCCAGGACGATGAGATCAGGAAGCTCGTTATTGATGATTCCCAGGGCTTCCGGGCCGCTTTGGGCGAAACTGATATCATAACCCTGCTGGGCAAGAATTCGTCCGGCCAGCTGAATATTCCGTGGTTCATCGTCCACCAGGAGTATCCAGAGATTCTCCCGCTTCCGTATCCGCTGAGCCTCAAGTTTGGTCGTCACCGCTTTCTCCCTCGGCGGACCGATGGGACGATGCAATGGTCCCGTAGCGATCCATGAGCTGTTTCATTTCATCGATGTCAAAACGTTCTACCGCCCGGATAAGTTTGTTGCTCAGGCGATACGGCGTTGATGCGAGGTAATCCTGGCTCTTTTCCTGCAGCCGTGAGGCAAATGCGATTATATCCTGCAAGCGCATTTTTTCCACCGCCCTCTGGTAATATTCATAGCTGCCGGCGATGATGTCAGCCATGATTGCCGGTTCGAGGGCATCGGGTTCCTGATCGGCGGATTCCCCGGGAGCCGCTCCCTGATTGCGTTCTCCACTGGCTCTTTTTTCTTCGATGACTTCGCCGGCGAACAGTCTGCTGAGGTCCTCAGCAGTCCGTTTATGTCGAACGGCTTGGTCAGGAACCCGTCGACGCCGTAACTTTCCCGCTGAGCGCTGTATTCATCGGGATCGTGACCGGAAAGCATGATGAGTTTGCACGCCCCGAGAGATTCGGGGAAACTCCGGCGGATTTCCTCGATACAGCTCCAGCCGTCCAGGTCAGGCATATTGATGTCCATGAGCAGTATGTCCGGATGGCACTCGCCGAAGCGGATTATTCCTTCCCGGCCTCCCGGGGCCTGGAAGTGCTCGGTTCCGAATTTCGCCAGGATGCGCCCGATGAGCAGTTGGTTCGAGTCACTGTCGTCGACGCTTAACACCCGCTTACCGGCCAGGATTTTTCTCAGCGCGGGGTCGTCGTCGATCCAACCACTGGTTCCGGATGCGGTCTGTCCAAGACGTACGGGTATGTTCACGTCGAATCTCGTGCCCCGGGGAGTGCAGGCGGAGATATTCATGCTGCCCCCCAGGAGTTCCAGGAGCCGTGAGCTGATGGTCAGCCCCAGCCCGGTACCGCCATATTTCCTGGTGCTGTCAGCCCGGGCCTGGGTGAACATGCTTTTCAGGTTTTCCAGGTCATCAGGATCCATGCCGATGCCTTCGTCTTCGATGACTACCTGCATCATTCCCTCCCGGTCGGACTGACCCGCCAGATAATATATATCCACCGAAACGCTTCCGGTCTCGGTGAACTTTATGGCATTTTCCACCAGACGGCTCAGGATGCGCATGATTTTTTCACGGTCTGAAATCATGGTCGCCGGTATTGCCTGGTCATGCGCCACGGTGAAATTCAGTCCCTTTTTTTCCGCCGATGAGCGATGAGTCAGTTCAAGTTCCTTACGGATCGAAAATACGGAGAATTCATCGTCGGCGACCTTCAATCGTCCGGCTTCGATTTTGGCAAGGGTGAGAATGTTATCCAGCATGCCCAGCAGCTGCCGACCGCTGCGGCCGATGGTTCGGGCATACTGGATGATGGCTTCCCCCTGGGATTCGTTGATGATGATATCCGCGAAGCCGAGAATGGCATTCAGGGGGGTGCGGATTTCGTGGCTCATATTCGCCAGGAACTCGTTTTTGCTTCGGTTGCTGGCCTCGGCCAGGTCACGGGCACTGCGCAGTTCGCTCTCCCGGTTTTTGCTCTCGGTGATGTCGATGTTGACGGCGAACAGTTCCCGGCATCGCCCGTCATGGGTCCAACTGCCCCAGATTAATTCGCGTATCCAGCGCCAGGGTGGATCGGAGCCGGCGTTGCGAACCCTGAATTGAAGCTCGCCGCCGCCAGGCTGCCTGTGGAGTTTTCCCTCGAAGTGATTCCACCAGGCATGGCGATCATCCGGATGGATGGATTCCATCAGATCCTGAATCGATCCAGGAGGGGTAAGATCTTTCAGTCCGCGAATCTGAGGGAGATTTGACGACGCGTACAGATTTCCGGCAATGGGATTCCAGTGGAAAAATGCGATGCCGCCGGTTTCTACTGCCCGGGTGAGCATTTCATGCTGCTCCCGCAGCCGGGTGATCTCCCGGGATTCGGGGCGCTGAAATGTCAGGCTTGCCAGCCGATGATTATGCCCGGCAGCATGTCTTCGCCTGCGGGAGTCCCGGGAATCCATGCGCAGCGTAAAGG
>CAWZYW010000438.1:0-3079 GCA_963966255.1 uncultured Salinispira sp.
GTGCGGTTTTGGTATGAATGCTCCGCGCGTGAAATTCCTCTATGAGAATAACCGAAACTCCGGACATCTCGGGATCTTCCTGCAACCGGCGAATGAGAATGCCCTCGGTCATCACGACGATATCCGCATTCCGGGGTACTTTCATCTCCCCCCGGACTGCGTAACCAACCCCGATGCCGGGACCGGACAAGGTATCGAGCCTTCGCGCCACCGATCGCACCGCCGCCCTTCGGGGCTGGGTGACGATGATCTGTCCTTCTTTGCGCCAGGAAGCACCCAGCAGGAACAGGGGAACCAGGGTGGATTTTCCCGATCCGGGAGGCGCGCTGATCACCAGCCCGGGCCCATGGGTCTTTTTATCCGCCAGTTTCTCGAGTATATCCCGCCGGATTGAGCCGATCGGGTATTCTGGTAGTTTCGGGATATCAGTCATCCGTGATTCGCAATCCGGGAATATTCCGATTCTCCGCAATAATGCGGCTGTTCTTGATCGCTTTCCGGTCCCCCAGGGGGATAAATGCAGGAAGTCTGGTCACCGGAAACCAGCTGCAAAACTGGGTCGCGCCGGTCATTTCGATATCCGGCGGTTTGCGCCCGAAAATATGGATTTGAAAGTAATGATTCCGGAGAAAAAACAATCCCGATGAATGAACCGGGGTCAATATATCTTCGATGGCCTTCTGGTCAATATCGGGCATTCCGGGAACGTTGAATTCACGGGCAAAATACTCAGCAGCTGCCTGTGCAGCGGCCATGGCTATCGCGGGCTTCCGGGGCAGGTCCCATGCTATCCCCTGGTCATCCCCTGAATCAGCAACGGTATTTCCTTCGCGGCGCAGCAATACCTGAAGACTGCGTCGGCTGTCGTAGCAGGTGATGACCAGGCCCACGTTTATCGAAGCATTCATATGCGCCTCAGTATATCCAAGTGTCCGGGACTTGTAAAAAACTTTTCGTCGTCGGATTATTAGCACATTCGAGAACGGATTTTTGATGGGGGCGTATCACAATGGAGAATCTGATCCGGGAATTGGTCAGGCAGGCTGATGCACAGGACGGTTCATGGACAATCACCAGAGATATGATACTGGACATACTGGAAATCGATATCCGCGAGGCCTACTCGCGGATCACCAAGGGCGGAAACGTCAAACTTCTCGAGGAGCGCTCCCGATTCACTTCGGCGCAAAACGGAGACCTTGTGGGTTTTCTCGAGGACCTGGGCTATTCTGACGCCGGCGGTGAATTCATGCGAGCCGGATTATGGATTTCCGTGGAGCTGCAAATAGAAATGCAGCGTTTATGCATTGATCGCATCTCTGACATGCGAATTATCCATCAGGTTCAATACCAGACCTTTGCTGACATGTTTCAAGAGTATCCCAGGCTTCCGGTGGCCCAGCAGCGATATCTGGATGAATTTTTTTCCATAGATTCGATTCTCCTTTGGGCAGCCAAAGAAATCTGCGATGCGCACAGCGATATTGATCAAAGAGCTATGGCTCTGCTGAAAGATCTGGGACAGGAATTAATCCGCCGGGGAATCATCCCATATCGAAACCTTTTTTCCCCGCTGTTCGATGATCTCCAGGGTTTCCTCATTTCTGCGGGACTTCTGCCCGAATACCGTTCTCCGCAAGAGGACCGATCGGCATCCGGCGGGTCAGATGAATTTTCAAGTCATGCTGATGACCCGGAATTAACGCGGCGCCGGGCATGGGCGATGGAAGTTTTTGGTATCAGGGAGGCCCGGGCCATGGATCGAAGCGAACTCAGGCGGCATTATCAGCGTCTGATGAAGCGCTGGCATCCGGACATCAATCCGGAAGGACTGGAGCGGGCCAAGGCAATCAACCGCGCGTATGCGGTGCTTCTGGAATAGATCCGCGAACATCGTGAATGCTTATTTTCCGAATTATCACAGCGGGAAGAAAAAAAGCTGATGCCGTGATAAAAAAGCAGTACTTTACTCAGGATAAATCCGCAAACCGGAGACTGTTTATGACAGAAAAAAACGCTGCGAGGCGACGAGCCGTGTTGCTCCTGCTGTGCTTTTTTGCCGCCGCGTCGGCGATCAGCGCAGCACCCCAGGCTGAGCTCTGGCCCCGATGGGAGGCTCACGACCCCGATTCGGAAATGAGTATTGATCACCTGGAGTGGACGGCTATTCTCCAGCGATATATCAACGCCGAAGGACCGGGATCGGTGGCCCTGTTCGATTACGGAGCGGTCAGCGCGACAGACCGCGAAAGCCTTCAGGACTATATTGAAATGCTCAGTGAGATTGAAATTTCCAGATACAATCGCGATGAGCAGTTCGCGTTCTGGGTGAATCTCTACAACGCCCTCACCGTCGAACTGATTCTGTCAAATTATCCGCTAGATAGCATCCGTGACATAACAAGGCCATGGGATACCCCTATCGCCGTGGTAGAAGGCGAGAGCGTCACCCTCAACGACATCGAACACCGTATCCTCAGACCTATATGGGACGATCCGAGAATTCACTATGCTGTTAACTGCGCCAGCGTCGGCTGCCCTGATCTGATGAATAGCGCGTATCGCGCCGACGCGCTGGAAGAACAGCTCGACGCCGCCGCCAGGACCTACATCAACAGCCCCAGGGGCGCTGATTTCACCGAAAGAAATCCCCGCTTTTCCAGCATTTACGACTGGTATGCGGTGGATTTCGGCGACAATCCCCAGTCTTTGATCGCACACTTACTGGAATATGCGGAAGGGGATACAAGAGCCCGGCTCGTGGCCCTGCAGGATGCCGGACGATACCGAAGTATCAGCTATGACGATGACTGGTCATTGAATGACTCCGGGTCTTTTTAAGAAACCCAAAAAGGAAACCCATGAAAAAGTTTGTGAAACCGCTCATTTTACTGTTGTTCCTGGTGGCCATCGTAGTGTTAGGGAGATTACTGGGATTCGCCGATCTGCTGGTGCAGGTGAGGGACTGGGTTGCGGCTCAGGGCGCCTGGGCGCCGGTGCTGTACGCCGGCGTATATGCCCTGGCGACATTGCTGGCCATACCAGGCAGCGCCCTGACCATAACGGCGGGGGCTCTGTT
>CAWZYW010000439.1:0-3077 GCA_963966255.1 uncultured Salinispira sp.
GGTCTGGAGGGCTCCAACCGGGAGTTCGCTGCCCCTGGGGTAGACCCCGGTGCGTACGTAGGGAGGTATTATCGACCTGATATAATCGGGCTTGATCCAGTGGTGACGCACCCCGTAGTTGATCAGGAAGATGCCGCCGAAACTGGCCAGGATAAAGCCCACGGCGGCGAAGGTCAGCCCCACGGTTCCCGCGTCCTCGATGCCGAAAATCCTCCAGCCCTCGCCGATGGCGAATGCCTGGCCCGGCCCCTGTGCGAATCCCAGCGGCAGGAGGAGGCCGAAACTGTGAAACAGGCCGGGAATGAATGTTTGAATAAACAGCCAGGTGAGCCCCAGGCCGATCAGCGCCTGGAGTCCGAACTGGGCCAGGATCGCCATGGAGGTGCTGCTGATGTTCCGGCCCCGGCCTTTTTGACGGTAAGGCGTCCTGAGGGTCAGGGCGATGAACGACAGACTCAGCAGGTGGTAGGCCAATTCACCAAGGGCGTCGGTGTTCATATTGATGTTGGCGAAAACGAAGTTATACATCGGCAGGAGCAGAAAGCCCGCGATAATGGAATTGGGTATCAGGAAGCGCTGGAAAAAGCGAACCTTTGATCTGATGGCGGTGGCTATCAGTAATCCGGTAGCGATGATGCCGCCGTTCAGAAAGAAATTCCAATTGAAGTTCATGATTCCTCCTCGAGAGGCAAGACCTTACCATGATAGGCCCCGATTGGCTAATGTACAAGGAAGGATTTTTTGTTACCCTCGTGGGTATGGATATTCCCGGCTTCACGCTGATCCACCTCAACGAGGTTGATTCCACCAATACCTGGGTCGCCCGGCGCTTCGATGAGCTGGACCACCACAGCCTGGTCTACGCTGATGTGCAACTGCGGGGAAAAGGCCGCGGGACCAGAGGATGGGATTCCCTGATCCGCGGCAATCTGTATATGAGCCTGCTGGTGAAGGACCCTTCTGCCGTGGCTTCCCGTCATGCCGCCAATTTTACCCAGCTTATCGCCGTCTGCGCCCGCCGGGCCGCCGCCGGTTTCGGCGCCGACGTGGGAATCAAGTGGCCCAACGATCTGTTCGCCGGGGAGGGGAAAATCGGGGGCATCCTCAGCGAAGCCCGCCATGGAGGCGCCGGCCTCCGGGGGATTATCATCGGCACGGGTTTCAATCTGACCGGAGCACCCCGGCTTGCCGAGGACGCGGCGTATCCCGCAGTCAGTCTGGCCGAGCTTGCGGAGGCGGTCCGGGTTCCCTCTGCAGAAAGTTTTCTCAAATCGCTCATTGCCGAGTATACTGGGCTCTATCCGGCATTCGTAGCCCGGGGTTTCGAGGCCATTGCGGATGAATACCGCGGGGCCCTGCGCTTTGCCGACCGGCCGCTGTATACGGAAGCGGATGACTTTGAGGCGGAACACCACTTCGAGGCCATCAGCGACAGCGGAGAATTATTGCTGCGCCGGAGCTCCGATGGAGCGCCGGTTCGGATAATTGCAGGAGATGTCAGATGGAAACCTTAGGTACCGGTCTGAATTTTATGCTGGTGGGGATGGGCGGCGTGTTCCTGTTCCTGCTGGTGCTGGTTTTCGCCATGGCCGTGATGCATCGGGTCCTCGGCCTGTTCGGCGGCTCTCCCGGGCAGTCGGCTATTCCGGCCCGGGGCGGGGATGACGGAGAGGAAGACCGGCGTCGGCGGGCCGCCGCTGCGGCAGCGGCTTACCATCGTTCGAGAGGGAGAAAACCGTGAAAAAAGACGTAGACGTAATGATAACCGCCTTCCGAGACGGCTTTCAGTCGGTGTACGGGGCAAGGGTGTTCACCGACGACTTTCTGCCGGCCGTGGAGGCCACCCGGGAAGCGGGCATCGATCACTTCGAAGCCGGCGGCGGGGCGCGGTTCCAGGCCCTGTATTTTTACTGCAACGAGGACGCCTTTGCCATGATGGACCGCTTCAGGGCGGCCGCCGGGCCGCAGGCGAATCTGCAGACCCTTTCAAGGGGCGTGAACGTGGTGGGGCTGGATTCCCAGTCCAGCGATATCATCGACCTGCACGCCAAGCTCTTTAAAAAGCATGGGATAACCACCATCCGCAATTTCGACGCCCTGAACGACGTGGATAATCTCATCCCCTCCGGCCGGGCGATCAAGGCCGCCGGACTCAATCACGAGGTGGCGGTGACCCTCATGTCCCTTCCGCCGGGAACCCCCGGGGACGACCAGGCCCATACTCCGGAGTTTTATACCGCCACGCTGAAACAAATTCTCGGCTCTGGCATTGAGTTCGACTCGGTGGTGTACAAGGACGCCTCGGGCACCTCAACCCCGAAAACCGTCTACGACTCAATAAAGCAGGCCCGGGCCATACTGCCGCCGGAGATTCCCATCCGCTTCCACAGCCACGACACCGTGGGCACCTGCATCGCCCAGTACACCGCGGCCCTGGAAGCCGGCGCCAGCGGCATCGACCTGTCCATGGCTCCGGTATCCGGGGGCACATGCCAGAGCGACGTCATTTCGATGTGGCACGCCCTCAGGGGAACCGAATACGATCTGGGAATCGACATCGACAAGATGAGAGAAGCCGAGGAAGTCCTCAAGGACTGCATGAAGGATTATTTCCTGCCCCCGGAATCCAAAGCCGTCGAGCCGATGATTCCCTTTTCTCCCATGCCCGGCGGCGCCCTGACGGCCAACACCCAGATGCTCCGGGACAACGGCATCATGGACCGCTACCAGGATATCATCGAAAAAATGCCCGAGGTGGTGAAGCTCGGGGGCTTCGGAACCAGCGTAACTCCGGTTTCCCAGTTCTATTTTCAGCAGGCGTTCAATAACGCCATGTTCGGCGATTGGGAGAAGATCGCCGAAGGCTACGGGAAAATGGTGCTGGGCTACTTCGGCAAGACGCCGATGAAACCCGAGCCCCGGATCGTGGAAATCGCCGCGAAGCAGCTGGGCCTGGAGCCCACCGACCGGCAGGTCGTGGATATCAATGACGCGGACCCCAAAAAGGGAGTCGCCGCCGCCAGGGCAATGCTGGAAGCCGAGGGCCTGGATACCTCCGACGAAAATATATTCATCGC
>CAWZYW010000440.1:0-3062 GCA_963966255.1 uncultured Salinispira sp.
AGCTCTAAAGCCCTCGGCCGTTTTTTCTGAAAAATCAGCGGTGCCCTGCTGTATCTTTGACCCTGGCCTGCCGATAGTTTTAGTGGAGACCGAATGTACCAGCTAACTCCTCCAGGCCCCGCCGCGATGCGGGCCGGCATCGGTCAGACCAGGGATATATGCAAACGAGCTTTTCTTTCACCGGTATCGGCGTAATCGTCAGCCCGGCCATACAAATCGGTCTCCTCCTGTTCACCATACTTTTCTACGGCTATTTGTTGCACAAGACCCGAAGATGGTTTGTCTTTGTTGCCTTCCTGATCAGCATGTTCGCCATGGGGCTTCCCCTGCTCAGCATCCAACGCCAGCTCCTGAATCTTGGTGCGATTGCAGATTACACTCCCCGGCTTCTCCTCATGCTTGAGCATGTCTTCGCGAGCACCATGGTGCTGCTCTTTCCGGTTTTTCTTTATCTGCGTTCCATGGAAGAAACGGATCCGGCCTCCCAGCTATCGGGAATGGACCGGCTTGTCCTGCCGGCGGGAATCGCCACGGGAATCCTGCTGATTGCCGGTGGAATTTTCTTTCCCGGGCAAATTGCCCTTGAAGCCGCCGCAGCCCCCAGCCTGCTGATGATGCTTCGCGGAGGGGTGATTATCGCCGGCGTTCTGTACTATTCCGGCTCTTTACTGCTCAAGGCCGCAGGAGGACGCAGCGGTCGGGACCTCTTTATCCTCGGGACGACCGTGCTCATCCTGCTCGCAACCGCCCTGCTTCAGCTCGCGGACCTTCGATCCGGCGAGGTAATGGGTTCCCGTTTTATGGAAATCGGGCTTACGGCGCTGATTACGAATACCGCATTTATCCTGGTGCGGGAGTATATGGACCGGGCGAATCAGACCCGCCGGGTCGAGAACGAACTGGCTTACCTGGAGAGCCATGATTCTCTGACCAAAATGAAAAACCGGCGCAGTTTCTATCTGGCTCTGGAATCCATATGCCACGGATACCGGCGAAAAGGCGACGGCGATATCATGCATGCGGTCATCTTCGTCGATCTGGATTATTTCACCGATATCAATGACAGTTTGGGAAATGATGCCGGCAATCAAATCCTGATCGCCGTGGCACAGCGATTCGCCCGGATTGCCGAGGACAGTATCCAGCTATTCCGCATCGGGGGGGATGAGTTCGCCCTGTTGATGTCCGAACTGAGCTCAGAACTCGACGTAGCGCTTTTCAGCGAAAAGCTCCTTCAGAGCCTGTCGGACCCCTTTGATTACCGGCGGCAGAGCGCCTACATCAGCGCCAGCATCGGCATCTCCATCGTTCCCCGGGACGGAGTGGCCATCGAAGAGGTGACCAGCCATGCCGACCAGGCCCTGGCATCCGCCAAACTGGACCGGAACACCTATCGCTTTTTCACCCCCGCCATGCACGAGCGCTCCACCAGCAAAATCCAGATGATCAACTACCTCAGGCAGGCGGTGGATCGTCAGGAGCTGAGCCTGCACTTCCAGCCCCAGCTGGATATGCGGGGTACTCTGGTAGGTGCGGAGGCTCTTCTCCGATGGAATCATGCGCTGCTGGGAAGCGTCAGTCCCCGGGATTTTATCCCCGTCGCGGAGGAATCGGGCCTGATCATACCCATAGGAGCCTGGGTCATAGAGCAGGCCTGCCAGACCCTTGCGCATTGGCGAGAATTGAGCCTCGATATCCCGGTAAGCATCAACCTGAGTCCCCGTCAGCTCCGGGACGTGAAGCTCCAGCGGACCATCATCCAGAACCTCAGGAATTACGATCTGGATCCCCGCTATCTCCATCTGGAAATAACCGAAAACTCCCTCATCGAGGATCAGGAAGGGCTCATCGAGAAGCTCAGGCGGCTTTCGGACATCGGGCTGAATTTTTCCATCGATGATTTCGGCACCGGCTACTCCAGTCTCAGCTATCTGAAAAATCTGCCCATCGCCGCCGTGAAGATCGACCGTTCCTTCGTCATCGATCTTCCCCGGGATGATCAGAACGGCGCACTGGTCCAGGCCATCATTTCGATGGTCCAGCGACTGGGGTATCAGGTGGTGGCAGAAGGGGTGGATAACGCTGAACAGCTCAACTTCCTGCGGGAGAGCAATTGTGATATCATCCAGGGGTTTTACCACAGTGAGCCGTTGAACGATCAGGGTTTCCTGGATTACGCACAGGCATTGTCGACGAACTGATTTCTCGATTCCTGCGCCGGATCCGGCGCCGCATCACGTTTCCCGGCGGGGAGTATCCATGCATTTCCAGGTCGATGACCTTCGAATCAAAAAACTCAAGCCCCTTATCCCTCCGGCCATCCTGATGGAGGAGATTCCCTTGAGCGAGACCGCCGAACGCATCGTCGCCGGGACCCGAAAAGCCATCGAAAACATCATGGACCGTCGGGACCGGCGGCTACTGGTCATTGTCGGCCCCTGTTCCATCCACGATACCGACGCCGCCCGGGAATACGGCTCGCGTCTGGCCGCCCTGCGGCAGCGCTACGCCGACAGCCTTGAAATCGTGATGAGGGTCTATTTCGAGAAGCCCCGAACCCGGAAGGGCTGGAAGGGCCTGATAAATGATCCCCGGCTGGACGACAGTTTCGAGATCAATACGGGGCTCCACTGGGCACGCCGCCTTCTGGTTGATCTGGGCGACATGGGAATGCCCTGCGGCTGCGAGTTCCTCGATACCATTACGCCCCAGTTCATCGCCGACGCGGTCAGTTGGGGGGCCATCGGAGCCCGGACCACCGAGAGCCAGGTTCACCGGGAGCTCGCCTCGGGCCTGAGCATGCCGGTGGGATTCAAGAACGGCACCGACGGCAATGTGAAGACCGCCGTCGACGCCATCCACGCGGCATCGGCGTCTCATCACTTTTTGTCGGTGACCAAGCAGAGCGTAGCCGCCATCGTGGAAACCGGCGGCAACGAATACGCCCACCTCATCCTCCGGGGCAGCGTCGATGGACCGAACTTCGACCGGGATTCAATCGCCGGGGCATGCGCCCTGCTGGAAGCCGACGGGCTGCGCCGTTCGCTGATGGTCGACTGCAG